>DATLYW010000014.1 GCA_035574315.1 Candidatus Zixiibacteriota bacterium | reverse complement strand
TCGGCTGCTGCGATCAAGCAACTCCAGCAGCTGAGAGCTGAAACCGCAACGACGTCGTCTACTCAAGAGGTCGCTGCTTGATATCGGGGACGAGAGGATATCCAACGCCTCAGGCTTTTACAGGAAAATTAGGACTTGACCGATAGCTCCCGGAAGTGGCCACAGGCCGGCACCCACATCAATTCCCAGCCCTTTGCAGAATTGCGACGCCACGCGAAAAATAGCACAACTGGCACCGCCCACGGTCAGGTAGTCTGGGTAGAACCCCCCGTCATAAAACCAACCACCCGGTTCGCGAACCAGCTCAGGACAACTTTCAAGACGTCGATAGACACGGAACAACTCGGGAGCGTTCGGCAATGACTCAAGAGGCAAGCACCCAATACCGATCCATCGACTCCGCAAGAATCCACTCCCTTTTCGTATCCGTTCTCGTAGAGAGGCTAGTATCGCTATCACTTTGCAACCCTTGATTAAGAACCCTTAAGGAACCCCCGATCCATTTGATACGCTCTCAGTATTCTTTCGCGTGGCTCGTCCGGGCTCATTCACCCCCTATTGTGGCCGCGCTCCTACCAAGTGGACGATTCTCTCTTCCGCGGAATGATTGCGTAACCGGCGCTCCCTTCGCCTACACATCGACCTCCAAGCGTACAAAGGCAGACGCCAGATTTCTCTGCTTACGGGATTCGCCCGAAAAGCTTTCATAAGATACTCCACGGTCTTCGTAAGATCTCCTTCATAGAAATAAAAAGACGCCGCCCTTAAAAACACTGTATTCGAAACTTTCCGGTGAGCCCTGCCAATGCGTTTGTTCAAAGCAGGATCCTTCAAGTATCGTTCCCTCACTCGAATTCCCTCCTTCTCCACTGCCGTGCTCCAGGACACGGTCTTCGAGCCATTGTGGAGGCGATAACGGGCTAACACTTTCGGAAGGAAATCAATTTGCTCCTTCAACGCGACGCGTATCCATAGATCCAGGTCCATCGCGAATTGAAGAGCTGGGTCAAGTATCCCAACACGGTCCAAGACCGACCTCCTCAGAAACACTGTCGGTTGAGGAATAAAACAAAACGACAGCAAGGATTCTATATCGAAGTTCGTAGTGGGATATTTCCCGATCACTTTTCCTTGTGCATCAATGTACAGGCATTCGCCATAAACCATTCCTGTGGCCGTGTGGTGCTGAAAGTATTCGACCACTCTCCTGATCGTATCTTTTTCGTACAGATCGTCAGCACAAAGCCACGCCACAATGTCTCCGTGCGCCCTTAAGAACCCTTTGTTGATCGCGTCGGTTTGCCCATTGTCAGGCTCCGAAACCCAGATAAGGTGTTTTTCATATCGTCGGAGCACAGCTAAGGTTTCGTCGGTGGAACCTCCATCGATAATGATATATTCTAAATTTGAATATTGCTGATCCAATACCGACCTAATGGTCTGCTCAAGGAAGCGCCCTTGATTTAATGATGGCGTAATGATCGATATTTTAGGCAGACTTTTCATACGTTTACTCTTTAGGCATGCCAATTATGACTAACCCGTGCGCAGGACTTGCCATGGGATGGAGGGTGCCACCAAACCTAGACGACCGTCTAGCGCGGTCAACGACCCGGCGTTTGTTACCTCGAAGCCCACTACGTCCTCCAGAACCTCGAATGTCTTTTCCATCGGCGCATGGGCGGCCACGTGAATCGAATAACTTCCTGGTACGAGAAGGTTCCCGGGTATTTCAAAAGATGACAGATATCTTCCGGGCTCCTTAGGAATGGAATCGACCTTTTGTAAGTCGCACTCCGAAGTGCTCATTACGGTAACTCCGGACTGGTCGTTGACTCTAATGCCAATCTGGCACCTCGAGATCGGTCGTCGAATAATGTACTCAACCTGAACCCTAATGGCATCGTTGCCTGCGAAGGTTGCAGCGGGTTCGTTTTTTTTGCCAAGCGTCGTTACCTTCTGGAATGCCACCACGTCAGGCCAAGGCTGGTCCGGAGACCGACACCAAATTGCAGGTGATCGCAAATTATACTTCAGGTATCCAGCAATGACCGAACGCGATATATCGTCGTCGGCTTTCTCACCATCTTTCAGCAGAATGCATCTGGAGCATAGCCTCTCGACCGCTGCCATGTTATGGCTGACGAAAATGACCGTCCGCCCCTGCTGCGCCACATCTCCCATTTTCCCGAGGCACTTCTTCTGGAACGCAGCATCGCCGACCGCGAGAACCTCGTCCACGACGAGAATCTCGGGCTCGAGGTGGGCAGCCACGGAAAAAGCCAGGCGCGTGTACATGCCGCTCGAATAGTGCTTGACAGGCGTATCGATAAACTTCTCGACCTCCGCAAAGTCGACGATCTCATCGAACTTGCGGTCGATTTCCTTCTTTTTCATCCCCAGGATCGCGCCGTTCAGATAGATGTTCTCGCGGCCCGTGAGCTCCGGATGAAAACCGGTGCCGACCTCCAGAAGCGAGCCCACGCGCCCGTGAATAGTCGCCTTGCCCTCGGTGGGCTCGGTGATGCGCGACAAAATCTTCAGCAAAGTGCTCTTCCCGGCTCCGTTGGCGCCGATAATTCCGACCGCCTCGCCCTGTTTGACTTCAAACGACACATCCTTTAAAGCCCAGATGAATTCCGAGAACGCGTCGCGCCGCCCTGCCGGCCCCGGGAACCCTGCCAGCCAGCGTAGCGGGGCATGCGCCAGGCCGGCGATGCTTTCGCGAAGCGTCCGGTAAGGCTCGCGCTCGCCGATCCGGTATCGCTTGCTCAACCCTTCCGTGCGAACTGCAACGCTCGACATTTACGATCTGTCCGGACTCGGTTTTTCGTAGCGATTCGGTCGACCCACGGCTTCGGGGTTCGCCGCGCAATCGAATCGATAACGCTTTGCGTCACAAAATCCCCCGGCCTCTGGATCTTGGCGGCCTTTTAACCCCTTCAGGTAAACAATCTCTTTTCGATGTGCAACGTTAGCAACTTTAGGACCATCTTGCCAACGCGCGTCGAAGTTCGACACCCCGCGACCTTTTCACCTCTCCCGCGGCTTGGCTTATACTGCGCCAGTATGCACGTTACCGCGGTGGTGATACCGACCTACAATCGGCGTGAAACGCTTCTTCTCGCGCTCAAGGCGGTTTTCGAGGCTTTGCCCCCCGCGCACCGCGTCCTCGTCGTCGACTCCGGCTCCAGCGACGGCACCCGCGAGAGTGTCCGGGCCCGCTATCCGCAGGTGGACTTGATCGAAGGGGATGCATCCATGTGGTGGGCCGCCGCCGTGAACCGGGGCGTACAAAGAGCCAAGGAGCTGGGTTGTACTTACGTGCTGACCTATAACGACGACAATGTCGCGACCCCGGGACTCTTCTCTGCGCTCGGAGAGGCTGCAGCCGCCGACTCCGGCTGCATCATCGGGGCGGCTTGCTGCTATCTCGACCGCCCCGAGATCGCTTTCTTTTCGGGGCGCATGCAGGCCCGCGGTAGCGATCGGTTCTATTACCTGGATCGTGACGCTCCGCTTGCGGAGATCGGCGACCGCTCGGGCCCGGTCGACATGCTGCACGGCATGTGCACGTTGTTCCCGATGGCGGTGTTCGATACCGTCGGCCTTTTCGACGAAAAAGCTTTCCCCCAGGTCTTCGCCGACGATGACCTTCTGATGAGGGCGAAAGCCGCCGGATTTACACTCCGCGTATGCACTCGGGCAGTCGTCCTGAACGATCGCAGCAAGACGGGCGTAAACCCGTACGACCGCCGGCTGGGCCCTCGCGGCTGCGTGCGGCTGCTGACCTCGCGCAACTCCACGTTTCAGGTCGTTGCAAGAACTCGGTTCCTGTGGCGCCATCGCACGAGCACGTTTCGTTTCTGCAAGACGTGGCTTCTCGATTATCTGCGGCTGCTGGCCCTCGTCACGTGCCGTTGGCTGCTCCCCCAGCGGGCTTTTTACCGGATCGGCATTGGCTGGACGCGACGGTTGCAGCGCCTATGAAAGTCCTGGTTCTGACGAAGCGCCAGTACATGGGCAAGGACCTCCTCGACGACCGATTCGGGCGCTTCCGCGAGCTCCCGGCCGAGCTGGCGAACCTGGGACACGAGGTTCGCGGCGTCACGCTCAGCTACCGCCGCCGGAACGACACGACGGTTCTCGATTCGGCCCGACCGGGAGGGCCGTCGGTGATGTGGGAATCGTTCGACCTCACCAGCCGTGCCGGGGCCGGTGCGGCAATGTTCATCCGCAGGTCCGTCGAGATCATCGGGCATTTCGAGCCCGATGTCATATGGGCGGGTTCCGATGCTTTTCTGGCTGTTCTCGGCGCCTGGCTCGCAAGACGCCGGCGCCTTCGCAGCGTGATCGATCTCTACGACAATTTTGAAGCGTTCGGCGCCAGCAGGCTGCCGTTGATCGTGCCCCTGTTCCGTCGGGCGGTCAGGTCCGCCGATGGCGTGACCTGTTTTAGCCGCCGTCTGGCTGCTCACATCACGCGCGATTACCGCCGCCTCAAACCGACCGTCGTGATCGAAAACGGCGTTCGGACCGAACTGTTCCGGCCGCTCGACCGCCGTGAGTGCCGGCTTCGCCTGGGGCTTCCGGAGACGGCGACTATCGTTGGAACCGCCGGCGCCCTGGATCGCAGCCGAGGGATCGAAACGCTCTTCAGCGCTTTCGAGCTGCTCGCCGCGGAACGAAGCGATCTCTGGCTCGCACTGGCGGGGCCGATCGGCAGAGGCGTGAGCTTGCCGGACCATCCCAGAGTACGGTACCTCGGCAACCTGCCCCACCATCAGGTCCCGGATTTCGTCAACGCCTTGGATCTTTCCGTGGTCTGCTATCGTCATTCCAGTCAGGGCGAGTACAGCTTCCCGCAAAAGGCCTACGAAATCCTGGCGTGCCGCGTTCCAATCGTGGCGGCCGCCGTGGGAACGATGATCGAGCTGCTGGAGCGCCACCCGGACCACCTCTATGAAGCGGAAAACCCGTCGAGCCTCGCCGCCGCCGTAACCCGGCAGCTCCGAGAAAGGCAGGTTCTCGACCTGCCGGTGCCGTCGTGGCGCGATTCGGCGGCCGAGCTGGAACGTTTTCTTCTGCGTTTGAGCCGAAACAGCTGAGCGGCGGGCCGCAACGCTCATGTCTCCAAAGCCTTCTGGTACTCGCAGATCACCCTTTCCCAAGAGAACATCGCTCGGGCACGGTTTCTCGCCCTCTCACCCATGACCGACCTTCGAGAGGGATCCCGCAACAGATCCAGGACCGCGGCGCTCAGCGCTTCGTAACGACCCGGATCGACGAGCAGGCCGGTCTCCCCGTCGGCCACAGCGTCCGGGATGCCCCCCACGCGGGTGGCGATGGCGGGTTTACCGGCCGCCGCCGCCTCAAGGAGAACGATGCCGAAGCCTTCCGCATCTCCGTTCATCGAAATGGCGGGTAGAATGACCAGATCGCATGCCCGAAAAAGCCTGTCGACCTCTTCGTCTTCCACCGTGCCCAACAGCCGCACATGGTTTTCCAGGCCGGTCGCTTTGACCGACCGGTTGATGTCGCTCCAAACGTCGTCCCTGTGGGTCAGCGATTCGCCGGGATTGCCGCCTACTACGACCAGGCACGTTTCCGGGGCGTCGCAGACGATTCGGGGCAGCGCATAGCGGATGAATTCCGCGATTCCTTTTCGCCTGGCGAGGCGGCCGACGAAAAGCAGAACCCGGCGGCCGGAGAGTCCCAGCTCTTTCTTCACGATATCCTCCCGGTCCATCTCGGCGCCAAAGCGCTCAACGTCGACTCCCGGAGGGATTACGGAAATCCGGTCCGGCCTCACCCCTTTGCGTTTCGCCAAATCGGCGGTGTACGAGCTGTTGGCGATCAGCCGGTCGCAGCGCCTGGCCCACCGGACACACAGCCACTGGTACCAGAACGACGGATAGAGGAGATCGAGACCGTGTGCCTGCAGCACGGCCCTGCGGTTGAACAGGCGAGCCAGCAACACGACGATCGGCGCCACCATCGCGCTCCCGCCCAGAATAACGTCGATCCCCGGATTCTCGGAGAGCAGGCGGCTTCCCCGCCAGAGCGCGTAGGAGGCAAAGGACACCAATCCTGGCCATGGAGCTCGGAAAACTCCTTCTTGAACGGGTACCCGGCGACCCGGGTGTGAGGTGACCACCACGGTCGGCTGATGCTTTTTGAGGCCGGCGTACACGTGCTCGACCACGGTCTCGATCCCGCCCCGTCGCGGCGGAAAGTTCCAGGTGACGATCAGGACCTGCATCTGCGGTAAGGGCGCCCGTGTTTCGATCGTTTCTCGTTTCGTGCCAAGATCGACCGGGCCTCTCTACGGTCCGGCGGTCGGCGCCGGAGTCGAGCGGAGACGGTAGATAGTACCGTCATGCTCGATCGAGACCGCCTCCAACGCCGCGTCGTGCTTGAGCTCCTCGCTGGAGGGCAAATACCATCGCCAGCCCACCTGGTTGAAGTAGACTACGACCCCGCCTCTTTTTCTCAAGTCGTCGCTCATCGCCGCGATCTCCCTGGTGTAAAGGTCGTTTTGCCCCCGCGTGTCGGGATGGGTCTTGCGGGGGATCATTGCAGCGGCGATCCCCAGCACGGCGTAAAGTGCGTCCGGAGCATTGCTGTACACCAGCGTGCCTGTCGGCAACCCCGCCACTTTTTTGACGGTCGCGGACTCGTGCCAGGCCCGAGCCGCATAGCCGATCCCGTGAGTCCGGCTCAAGGCCAGCCACGGCCACGCGCTGAAACCCTGCAAGGCGGCCGCCGCGATGACGGCCAGAACCAACGAAGGGGACCAGGAGCGGGAAGATCGTTGAGGAAAGCCCTCCGAAGCGGTTGCACAAAGCAAGGTCAGCATGAGCGGAAGGTAAATCGGGGCGAGCAGCCGGGTATCGAGCGGGGTTTGATAGTCGAAGAAGGAAATCGAGCCCGTTAGGGCGCAAAGGTAAACGGCGGCCGCCGTTCCCAACGACAGGTAAAACAACGATCTTCGCTCCGCTGCGGGCGGCGGCCCATGTTTTTTCGCCCGACCCCGAACCCGAATCGCCGCGGCCAGACCCAGCGCCAGCAGAGAAGCGGCGATCAGGTTTCGTTCAAGGTCGTCGCGGATCCACCATGGTGCAAAGATCCAGTCGAGCATGGTGTCCATCGCCCCGTAAGCCCGGCTCCAGTCGATCGGGTGAAAACCGAGGCGCCGACCGGTGAAGGTTCCCGAGAAAACCCGATTCCTTACCAGCCAGAGAGCCAAAGGCAGCGCTGCGATGGCCGAGCAGACCGCCGCATCGGCAATCCTGTGTTTCCGCAACCCCGCTGGCCGGAGCAAAACAACCGCGACGAAGGCGACGATGAACGCGGATCCGGCGTAGCGCACCAGCGCGCTCGAGCCGGTCACGGCCGCCGCCGCTACCAGAGCCCCGCGATGTCCGCCGTTGCGGTGGTACCTCAACAGAAGAATCCACCCCGCAAGCAGAGCGAAGATAAAGAGCGGCTCTGACCATAGCATCGAATGGGTTTGAATCATCGGCAGGGCGGTCGTCGTCAGCACTGCCGCCGCCACCGCGACGTCAACCCGTCCTGTGCCCATGAAAGCAAGCCATCCCGCGAGGGATATATTGGCTCCAAAGAGGAAGCTGTTCAGCCAACGGGCCGTCTCGAGCAAGTCCCAACCGGCCCACGCACCGGCGGCCAGCACGAACGGATACAGCGGAGGATAGTGAACGACCGCGGCAAAATCCCCGGGCGCCGTCGGAAGGCTGACTCCGTGGCCCCCGGCCAGGCTGCGGGCCGCCCCGGCATACACCGCCGAATCGGGGCTGAGCCCAAGGCCCCACGGAGTGGCGTAGAGGATGACGGCCAGGCCCGCCGCCGCGCACAGGAGCAAGGAGGCAAAGACAGCGTATCTTCGTGTCACCGCCGCTCAGGAAAGCCCGCCGGCCGTTCTCTCGTCACCGGTCGCGCTCTTCCAAGTCTTCATCCTCGCGCAGCGCCGGGGGGCGCTGCTCCATGCGCAGCAGGGCGATCTGCTCCGAGATCAGGCCCAGCATGAAGACGATCACTGCGGTCGTGAGGAGAAAGACCGCCATGTTCGTGAACCGGCCTTCCGTCAGATAAGTGTAGAGGTAATAACCAAGCCCGCCGAACCCGAAGACCAGGCTCACCGGCAGGAACACGCGGAAGGGAGTGAACAGCGTCGCGATTCTGGCGATGATCAGCAGAAACCGGATCCCGTCAGTCATAAGACTGATCTTGCTCTGCCCGGAACGGTACAACGACTGGATCGGCACGTATTTCACCGTCAGGCCGGAGCGCAGAAACGCCAGGGTCAACGTCGTCGGATAAGAAAAAGTATTCGGCAAAAGGTCGATGAACCGCAGCGCGTCGCGCCGACGCATCACCCGGAAGCCGGAGGTCAGGTCCCGCACCTTGAATCGGGCAACGTAGGAAGCGAAAAGGTTGTAAACCGCGTTGGCGGCGTAGCGGTGCAGTCGCAGCTTGGATCCCTTCGCGCGGGCGCCCACCACCATGTGGAAACGATCGCTCTCCGCCAGCAGACGCGGGATGTCCTCGGGTTGGTGCTGGCCGTCACCGTCCATCAGGAGGAGCAGCCGGCCCCGGGCCGCACGCATTCCGGTCTTGACCGCCGCGCCGTTCCCGATGTTGTAGGGATGGCGGATGACCTTCGCCCCCGCCTCCATCGCGACTTCGGCGCTGTTGTCCGTCGAGCCATCGTCCACCACGATGACCTCGGTGCCGGAGAGGTTGAGGGCGCGCACCTTGCACAGAACCTCGGAGAGGTTTTCGGCTTCGTTATAGACCGGTATGACGATGGAAAGTTCGTAACGGTCAGCCATTCAACTGGTAAACCGCGTAGCCTCGACCCTCGAACCGTTTTTCTGCCCACCGCTCGAGGAAGCCGCTCCAGACCGTGAGCTCCGACGGCTTCAGGTTGTCCGCCATATACCTGTCCAGCAGATCGCGTCTGACCAGCAGGTGCGTGATGCCTTCACCCCTGAGCCTGCCCGCAACCTCCGCCGGCCCGGCGGACTGTCGAACGGCGCGAAGCAAACGCGCCGGGAGCTCGCCGCCGTCGTGAATGTATCGACGCCGACAATAATACGCTCTTCGCCCGACGAAGAGAAGATAAATTTTCGACGTTTCGGGCGTTTGCTCGTTGACGTAGCGCATCGCGGGGTATTCGGCGAGCTTGCTCTCCAGGTACCCCTCCCTGCTTTGCCCGCCAGCCAGATAGGAGATCGCCCCGGTCTCCTGCGCATAGCGGTGCAGATAGCCCGCGTTCACCGCCGCGAAGAACAGCAAGCCCGCGTACAGGTAGGCTGGCCTGCCGATTCTCAGGTAGATGTTGAAGACCGCGTAGACGAGCAGGATCACCAAAGGCGGCACGATCGGCAGGATGTAGCGGACGCGCAGGTCGGCCAGGAAAATCGCGTAGCCCAGGAACAGAGCCGCAAAACCGATGCAAAGCTTTTTCTCGCAGAGCCACTTTCCCTTGAACGCCCACGGCAGACCGAGGATCAGCAACGGGGTCAGCACGCCGTCGAAATACTGCGGGCTGTGGTCCCTCCCGGAAAAAAACACCCGCAGCGGCAGGGCCGCGATCTGCCACCAGCGCTCGCCGTAGAGGAGTTTCCTCTTTGCAAAGATCCCGAGCTCCGTGAAGGCCGCGCCTATTCCCGGAGCCGGATCCCGAGTCGCTTCGAAAAACCGGCCCAAGAACGGATAAAAAGGATTTCCCGTCTGGAGCTCGTTCTTGATGAGCCACGGCAGCACCGGAATCAACGCCAGCGTTCCGAAGAGCGCGACCGCGCCGACGATCCGCTTCGGCGCTCCCGCCGATGCCGCGGACAAAAGGAAGACCATCGACAAGAGCGCCAGGCTCAGCAAGCCGTTCGGCTTGGTCGCAGCGGCGAAACCCGCCGAGCAAGCAGCCAACGCCAGCCACCGCCGCGCCCCCTCTTCCCGCCAGCGAACGAGGCAAAGCAGGCTTGCGGTTGAGTAGAATACCAGCCCCAGGTCGACGTAAGCCGCGTGCATCGAGCGCAAGACCGCGGGCACGGAAGCGAAAAAGAAAAAGCCCAAAAGCCCGTAAACCGCGTTCATCCGCGCGGAGAGATGGGCGAAGATCAACAGTCCGGTGAGCCACCCGAACGTTCCATGCACCAGCTTCGGCACGAAGTCGATTTCCCAGTAAATCCAAGGGATATAGAGCATGTCGAGGAGCATGGGATAGTAGGAGTAAGGAGCGAAAGGAACCCCGACAATGCGGCCCTCCCGGACGTACAGATTCGGAATCGCCAGGTGGTGCGTGAGCTCATCGCGGGCTATGGGAGGAGTCAGGCTGAGGGCGACTTGAGCCAGCGCGAGAGCCACAATCGCTCCCCAGAGCCATCGCCCCCGCCCGGCGACCCGCGAGGCGATGGCGGCGATTTCGATCACGATAAATGCAGCTGCACCCGCCGCAGCGCCCGCCGCCGTGGCGTTGAGCCAAGCGCTGCGCAGGTATCCGGCGACTCCCGCGAGAAGGTAAACGGTCGCGGCAAGCCCCAGCAGGCAACCGGCGATGCAGGTTCGCAGCAGGAGGCTCGAATAACGGTCGTCCATCTTCAGTCGCGCCAGACGGGACCCGTGGCTGCACCGGTACGCCGTCGACGGCCCGCTCCCCGCGCGAAGGGCGGGCGCAGGCGCTGCCGCCTGCGGCATTGCAGGCCCGGCGATCGGACGAGGGTTTTTTTCAAGGCAGAAACAGGCCGGGCGTCAGGCGATCGTTTTTCCCCCGCCGGAGATCCCGGCAGGCATAGAAAACCGATCGAATCCCGCCGCCGTGGTCACAGCGAAGGCGCGGCAAAGCTTTCCGCCAACGAGTTCAGCTTCAGCGCCCGGCGCATGCGCTCCAGCCAGGCGTTCAGATTCTCGTACCGCCCCGGAATTTCGTAATGCACGACCGTGTAAAGGTAGTGCAGCTGAGAAAAAATCGAAATGTCGGCAATAGTCATGCGGTCGAAAATGAACGTTCTGCCGGTAAAAAGCTGATCGAGCGACCCGAAGTGAACCTGAAACGCTTCCTCGGCCTTCTTCCGCGCTTCCTCGGTTTCCGCCCTACGGATGGCGTGATTGGCTTGAATCAGAACCTCGTCGGACCAGTCCTCGAGCAGAAGACAGAGGCCTTTGTCGGAGGGATTGGCCGGATAGATGCTGTTGGCGGGATGCTTTTGCTCCAGAAACGCCGCGATCGTGGTGGAGTCGATCACGCATTGGCCGTGATAATCCATGACCGGGACTTTCCGCTGATTCGAGTAGGCGATGAGGGACTTGCGATCGTCTTTTCTCACGTCGACGATTTCGTACGGGACCTGTTTCATCGCAAGCACCACTCTCACTTTTTCGCAGAACATCGAAGTCTGGGATTGAAAAAGCCTAACCGCCATGATCTTCCTCCTCCTGTAGGCCGGCCGGTGGACGGAGCCGAGTCCGGGTACGGATTCTAGAAGGGATCGCCGGCGCTTGCAACAACGATCGACCTTCCGGCGCGATGCTTCGACGCCAGGGCGCTTGATTGGCCCACGATTGACGAGTATTCTTGGGCCAAAGGTGAGGAACCCGCCATGAGCCGCTTCGAAACCGACCCCGGTCAGCTGGAGGCGTTCTACCGAGAAACCGGCGAGCGGCATCTCGTGCCGTTGTGGACGGTCACGGCCAAGCTGCTCCCCTTCGAGCCCCAAACCAAGGTTTTGCCTTACCTGTGGCGCTGGTCGGAGCTTCGGCGCCTGGCGTACCGGGCCGCCGAGCTGGTGCCGATCGAGCGCGGCGGCGAGCGGCGGGTGCTGGCGTTCGTCAACCCCGGCCTGGGAGGAAAATACGCCGCGACCCACACGCTTTGGGGGGCGGTGCAGATCGTTCTCCCGGGCGAAGTCGCTCCCTGCCACCGGCATACCGCATCGGCGATTCGCTTCATCATCGAGGGAGAGCGTTGCTTCACGAATGTCAACGGGGACAAATGCGTCATGAGCCGGGGCGATCTCGTGCTCACCCCGAACTGGACGTGGCACGACCATGGATCGGAAGCTAACGAGGCGATGATCTGGATGGACGGACTGGACCTGCCCCTGGTCGGCGACCTGGATGCCATCTTTTTCGAGCTCTATCCCGGGCTGCAGCAGCCCGTCGTGCAGGTCAACGGTTCCGAGCGGAGCTTCGGCGGCCCTCATTTGATGCCGACCTGGGAGAAGCCTCAGGAGGCCTACTCCCCGCTGCTCAACTTCAAATGGGCGCCGACGTACGAGGCGCTGAAAAGAGTCGGCGAGGCGCCTGCAAGCCCCTTCGACGACGTCTGCTTCGAATATCGAAACCCCAACACCGGAGGCCCCACGCTCCCCACCATGAGCTGCATCGTCCAGATGATCCGCCCCGGCGTGCACACCCAGGCTCATCGCCAGGTCAACAGCGCGGTTTATCATGTCTTCGAGGGAACGGGATACACGGTCATCAACGGGAGGCGGTTCGATTGGGAGCGCGGCGACTTCTTCGTCGTCCCTCCCTGGGCCTGGCACGAGCACGCGAATGAAAGCAAGGAGGAGGCGATTCTCTTTTCCGTGCAGGACACGCCGGTGATGCAGGCCCTGGGCCTCTACCGGGAAGAGCCCTACCCGGAAAACGGTGGCCGGCAGAAAATCACGGACGTGTTCAAGCCATAAGAACGACGGAACACAAAATGGCGAAATACCTTCAATGTAGCGAATGCGGCAAACTGGCCTTCTACTACGACGATTACGTCGGCACGGAAAAGCCCTTCTACCGTCGCTTTATGCGGTATCCCGAAGGCGAGACGAAGTACCAGCCGCCCCGTTGCTTTAACTGCGGCGGGGTCCCGCGCCTGATCCACGAGAACATCAAGGAAGAAAAGCCCGCCGCCAAGCACTGACGGAAGAAATCGGCGCAGGCCGACCCCGGAGCAGCCTCCGGCAGCGAATCACAAACGTGCCGTAGGCTGCCTCGCGAACAGCCCGCAGACGGCCTGGCGTGAGTCCTTTTTCAGCGCCACCAGCCCCACGCCGAGGATGATGTAAAGGAACGCGTAGTAGTACCGGAAGGCCGGATCGGGAATGAGCAGCTGGGTCGAGAACAAAATAAAAACCACCAGCGCTTCCCCGAGGGAGAACGACAGGTTGGCGAGAATGGCGACCGCGAAAAGCGACTGCGCCGCCGTCAGCAGCATTTCCTCGACCTGACGCGTGTCCATGTGCATCGGGCTCAACTCACCCTTCGAAACGGCAAAGACAACGGGCAGCATGCCGACCAGGAGAGTCCACTGATTCACCTTTGAGGAGAGCAGCGTCCCCATGCTGGCGCCGGGATTGGCGCGGATCGCAAAAAGAATGGCAACGATGAACTCGGGGGATTCCGAGGCTAGCGGTGCGAGCCACTGGACGAGGACGAATTCCTCGATCCCGAACGTCCGGCCGGTCTCCAGAAGCCCTTCGGCGAACGGCTCGGCGGAAATGAAAATCGTGTATCCCGCGAACACGAAGAACAACACGGTCGCCGCTCGCCGCGGGCTCGCGCCCCACGAAGCGATCAATTCGGTGGGACCTTCCAGCTCCGGCTCCACGTGGGCCGCCTTCGACGCAGCGCGCACGTAGAAAACGAAAATCGCGATGAAGATCACCGCATCCATGAGGTCAAGGCGCCCCTTGAGCGGAATCATGAACGAGTAGACCGTGGCAAGGCCGAGATAGAGGATTTCGATCTTGTGGGTGGGTTCCAAAACCACCGCCCCTTTCTTGGTCTTCAGCCAGTACGTGCAAACTACCGCCGCCCAGCCGACGCCGATCAACAAACGGTTCGCGCCCGTCATGTTTGCCGTGGCGAAAGCCGTATACTGCGGGTGCTCACCGGCCATCCATGCAAAATACATATCCACCGCGTACTCGGGGAGCACCGCAATCAGCGCGAGCAACGCCAGCGCCAACGACTGCGATATTTCCAGCTGGGCAAGCTCGGCCGCCCAGGACAGCATGAACGCGGCGCCAAAAATCGCCGCCCCCGCGCTCAGCGCCTCCCACTGAGGCTCAAGGTGAACCCCGGAAAGATGAATCCCGATCCACTGAACAGCGAGTAAGACTGACGAACCGATCCAGATCCAATGGACCATCCATTCCTCCCGGAGCCGTTGGGTTTGCCCGCTTATTTCCTATAGACCAACGGCAATGTCAATGCCGCGAAAGAAAAAGGGACGGGAAGATCCCGCCCCTTTTGAACCGGCGAGGGTCGGATACGGCCTCCGGCGAACGATTCCATCCCGGCACGAGACCTGATACACAAACTACGATAAACTCCAGCCAATTCAAGTCCGGCCGCTCGCGCCGCCTGAAAGACGCCGCCTCCATCGTATCAAATCAGGGTTCTCTGTCTCGATCTTCCTTCACGGGAAATCGCAGCGAGGGCAGTACGACGAGGCGATCGACTTTTACAGCCGTGGGCTGGCCGTCAGAGCTCACGACACGCACGTCCGCTATCTCCTATACAACAACGCCGGTGCGTGCCTCGTTGCACAGAAAAAGTACAGAGCGGCCGAGGCCTACTGCCGGTCGGCGGTCGGGATCGATTCAACCCGCGGAACCGCTTTCAAGAACCTGGGACTCTCACTGGCCGGCCAGGACAACCCGCTAGGAGCGGCTTGGGCCTACGTAGAGGCGGTCAAAGCGGACCCGGGGGACACTCGGGCCTTTCATCTCCTGGAAAAGCTCATCGCCGACCATCCGACGCTCACCTCCCAACTGATACGGTTTTTCAAGCCGAGCCACGAAAAGCCATAGCCCCCCGCGCCGGACGAACAAGGCGCAAAGGCCGGTGCTTTGCCGATCGATTTGGATCTCGCGGGACGGAAACGACGGCGGGCGCTCCGGGGAGCAGCAGGAGCCGAACGTTTCGCACCGCATCCGACCGCCGAGCGGCGAGCGATGCGACGGCTTGGATCTCCTGAGCCGCTCTCCCGGAACGTCGACGAATGGTGGAGCCGATGGGAGTCGAACCCACGACCTCTAGAGTGCGATTCTAGCGCTCTCCCAGCTGAGCTACGGCCCCGAAATCTCGCCGACTAAACTCTTTAAATACTCTTTGACTTTGACTTTCAAGTCCGGGCGTTTCAGTGCGAACGCCACCGTGGCCCGGACGAAACCGTACTTGTCACCGATATCGTAGCGATCGCCGAGGAACTCGCAGCCGTAAACCTGCCTCTGGCTAACCAGCCGGGCCAGCCCGTCGGTCAGTTGGATTTCCCCGCCCCGACCCGGCTCCTGGGTCTCGAGGATCGGAAAAATCTCCGGCCGGAGAATATACCGGCCGATGATCGCCATCCTGGAAGGCGCCTCCCTGGCGGCAGGCTTTTCCACGGTGGACTCGACCTGATACAACCGTTTCCTGATCTCCCTGCCCTTGATGACGCCGTACTGGTGCACTTCTTCCGCGGGCACCTCCATCAAGGCGACGACGGATTCGTTTTTCTCCTCGAAGATCTCCAGCAGCTGTCGGATACAGGGCGTGTCGCTGTCGATCAAATCGTCCGCGAGCATGACCGCGAACGGCTCGTTGCCGACCAGATCGCGCGCGCACAGCACCGCATGACCCAAGCCCAGCGGTTTCTTTTGCCGAACCGAGACGACCTCGGTCATCTCCGCTATGCGCCGGAGCATTTGAACCATCTCGGCCTGGCCTCGCTCCGCCAGAACCTGCTCCAGCTCAGGGGCTTCGTCGAAATGGTCCTCGATTCCATCCTTGCCCCGCCCGGTCACGAAAATGATTTCTTGAATTCCAGCGTCGACGGCTTCCTGCACGACGTACTGGATCGACGGGATGTCAACGATCGGTAAAAGCTCTTTGGGAACCGTCTTGGTCGCCGGGAGAAAACGAGTTCCCAGCCCGGCCACCGGAATGACAGCTTTTCGGACCTTCATCGGGCCAGCCGGCAACGGCTCAAACGAACCTTCCCGCTTTCTTTTCCGCGATTTCCTGGTCGGACTTGCAATCGATGCACAACGTGGTGACGGGTCTCGCTTTCAGGCGCTCGATGCCGATCTCCTCGCCGCAGCCCTCGCAGATCCCGTACTCGCCGGCTTCCAGACGACGTAGCGCCTCCTGGATCTTGAAAATGAGCTTGCGCTCCCGGTCGCGAATGCGAAGAATGGAGTTGCGGTTCGATTCCATGAGGGCACGGTCGGCCGGATCAGGGAAATTCTCGTCCTCGTCCATGTTTTCGACCGTCCGCACCGCCTCGGATCGGAGCTCGTGAATCCTTTGTTGCAGCAGGTTGCGGAAGAACTCGATTTCTTTTTCGGTCACGTGACGCCCCGTCGGCCAAATGAAGGCATTATAGGAGCCGAAACGAAAAACTGCAACTCAGCCGCTCCCCCTCCTTATTCGGCGGTCGACCATGGTTTCGGGTGGGAGAGCACGAAGACCTCCGTCGATTTCGGCAGCATCGCGCGGCTGAGCGTCAGCTGCGAACCGGCAACCCTGCGCACCGGGTAACGCTCCCGGGCAAACCCTGCGAACAGCTCTCCCTGGCCCGCCACGTCGTAGTGCATGGGGATCACGATCGGCGGCTTGATCTGCTCGATCACCTTCACGATCTCCTCGAACCCGAGGTTGGTCACCCCGTCGATCGGAACCATCATGACGTCCACGCGTTGCAGCGCCTTTTCCTGCTCCGGCGTCAGGAGGTGGCCGATGTTGCCGAGATGGGCGAGGCAGAGGCTGCCCATCTCGTAGATGAAGATCGAGTTTGCGACTCCGCCCCAGCTCCGCCCGCGCTGGCTCGGAATGTTGACGATCGTGATGTCCTTGACGCTCGTCCGGATCGGGTTCCAGGTTTGCCTGAAAGTGATGCCTCGAAGGATCACAGGGTTGCCGCCCACCGCGCCGACATTGTTGTGGGTGAAATGATCGTTGCTGACGGTAACCGCGTCAGCCTCGATTCCGGGGGTAACGTTGAAGTTCGGATCGGCAACCACCTTCGTCTGGCTGCCTGAGTGGATGAGAAAGCTGGAATGTCCGTACCACTGCACGAAGTAGTCGCCCAGCGACGGCTTTGCCGCACCCCGTGCCTGGACAAGCTGCTTGCCGCGATCCAGCAGGCGAACCAGCGCGGGATTGCAGACCGCCTCGACCGAATCGCGCAGCCCCAGCAGACAAGACCCGGTGAGAAAGCCGATGAAACTCCGCCGTTTCATCCCGTGTCCTCCGGGAGCTCCCCCCGCTCCGCGCAAGGCGCGGCCGGCGCGACCAGACAACGCCGTGGGGGCGAGTTTAGCGCTCGCGGAACCCGTTTACAAGGAGGCGTGAAGCGCCCGGCTCACCCCGCGCAATGCTTGCAGAACCCGTAGAAGGCGACCTGGTGGGATCTCACCTTGAAGCCCTCGTGCGGCAGGCTTTCGGGAACGAGAACCTCGCGCGGCTCGACGAAGACGTCGTACACCCGACCGCAACACTCGCAGATAAAGTGCTGGTGCTCCTTGGTCAAGGCGTCGAAGCGCTGAGTGCGTCCCACATTGACGACCCGAAGCTTGCCGGCGGTGACCAGCTTCTGCAGATTGCGGTAAACGGTCCCGAGGCTCACGTTGGGGAGCTTCTTTCGAACCTTCTCGTAGACGAGATCCGCTGTGGGGTGCGAGGGGTCATCTCTGATTGCAGCCCAGATGACCTCCAGCTGCCGAGTCTTGCGTTGCGAGCGGGTCACGGTTTCATTTCCGATCCCTCAGTCCTCGAAGTCCCGGCACAGCGCTTTCTTCGCTTCGCCCGAGATCCGCGCCGACGCCTTGTACTGGGGATGATCGATAAAGAGTTCGACGCTTTCGAGGTCGCGGAACGCGGCAATCTCACGCGGTCCCAGGGGGAACTTGACGTACTGGACGGCGCTGATCTTGTCCTCCTTGCTGCGCCCTTCCTCGAAACGCGCCCGGACCACGGTATCGCCGATCCGGAGAAAAACGGCCTCGTCGATCCCCAGGAACTTGAGCAGCTCTTCTCGCAGCCGCGTCTGGTCTTCGATCTCGAGGAACAGGGTGGCGCTGAGCTCCCCCGGACCGGGGATCAAGTCGTTGTAGACGTCGATTTCCTCCCGGATCTTGTCGAGATCGGTGATCCGCTCGGCTCTCAACATCTCCTGGATCTGAAACAGCACCGTGTCCCGGTTCTCGAAAACCAGCGAAACGCGGTCGCCTACCGGAACCCTGCGGTTCCGCTTGAGCTCGATGATGCGCCGCCTGAACTCCTCACGGATCTTTTCGTAGGCCTCGGGGCCCATGATATCGTCAAGGGTGATCTTCTTCACGTATCTCCCTCTTCCGACAGGCCGTAGGCGATGGCGACGACCTCGACTGGATGCAGGGGCTTTTTGCCGCAGCCCTGCTCGATTTGCAGCCCGGCGAGCGCGCAATCCGACACGATACGATCCGGTTTCTCCACCGCCAGCTCGTCGAGGAGCGGCCGGGCAACCTTCAGCGACAGCTCGAAGTACTGCCGCTTGAGACCCCACGTGCCGTCGATCGCCGCGCACCTCTCGATCGTGCGGACAGAGGTCCCGGGAATCAGCTGCATCAGGTCGCGCGACTTGTAGCCAATGTTCTGCGCGCGCAGGTGACATGGCATCTGGTATGCGATCTTGCCCGCGCTCCTTACGAACCCCGTGTCGAGCCTGCCCTCGGCGTGGAGCGCCATGAGATATTCGCAGACGTCGAGCGCCTTGGCCGCCACCTCTTTCGCGGCTTCCGTCTGCAGCAGCTCGGGATATTCCCGCTTGAGCACGTAGCTGCAGGTCGGAGCCAGCACGACGATATCGAAGCCGCGCCGGACCCAGTCGTGCAAGGAACTCACGTTCGCCGCCGCGCTTTTCTTCGCCGACTCGAGATCGCCGCCGTCCAGGAATGGCATCCCGCAGCAGCGCTGCTCCGGGCACCCGGTCTGCACGCCGTTTTTCTCGAGCACCCGGATCGCAGCCCTACCGACCGACGGCTGATTGAAATTGACCGTGCAGGTGTAGAACAGAGCAGCCTTCTTCCCGCCGCCTGCCGGGCTCGTCGTTTCGCGCTTTTCGTACCACTGCCGGAAAGTCTGTCGAGCGTAGCGCGGCAGGATGCGGTCGCGATGAATCCCGACCGTCTTTTCCAGCAACCACCGATGGACCGGATTGCGGTTCAACCAGTTCACAAGCGGCGCAAGTCTCGAGCCGATCCGGCCGATCCGGTCCACGTCGCCGAGAAACCGATCCTGGAGCAACCGGCCGCTCCGTCTGGTCTGGATGGCCCGAGAACGCAGCATCAATCGGGGGAAATCCAGGTCCCAGCGGTGCGGTGGCGTATAGGGACAGTGGTTGAAGCAGAGTTTGCATTGGTAGCAGAGATCGGTGACGCTCTGGAAGTCGGCACCGCCCAGCTTTTCGGCATCCCCGTCGACATCTTCCCGGTCGAGCCGCTGGAAAAGGTCGTTGAAGGACGGACACAAATTGTAGCACCGGCGGCAGCCATTGCAGACGTCGAAGACCCGCCTCAGCTCGGCTTCGAGCTTCGCCGATTCCCAAAATTCCGGCTTTTCAGTGTCCAGTTTCATGGGTCGAAGCGGCGCCCGAGGCCCAAGGACCCCGGGCGCCCGTCCCGTCAGCTTGCCGTGTCGGCAGGCTCCTTTCCGGCGATTCGCTCCAGCCCCTTGCTGAATCGACCCGCGTGGGACTTTTCGGCCTTGGCGAGAGTCTCGAACCACTCTGCCAGCTCCGCAAACCCTTCTTCCCGGGCGGTCTTCGCGAAGCCGGGATACATCTCGGTATACTCGTAGGTCTCGCCCTCGATGGCCGATTTCAGGTTCTTTTCCGTGCTCCCGATGGGAACTCCCGTGACAGGGTCGCCCACTTCTTTGAGGAAGTCGAGATGGCCGAACGCGTGCCCCGTCTCCGCCTCCGAGGTGTCCCTGAACAGGCCGCCGACCTCCGGATAGCCCTCGATGTCGGCCACGCGCGCGAAATAGAGATAGCGGCGATTCGCCTGCGACTCTCCCGCAAACGCGCTCTTCAGGTTCTCGTGACTCTTCGTCCCTTTTAAGCTCTTCGCCATAGTTCCTCCTCCTTTAACAGTAATTATTATTGCTAATAATTCGCCCGACCCGCCTTGTCAACCCCCGGCACCCGGACCGCAACCAT
Source organism: Candidatus Zixiibacteriota bacterium (assembly GCA_035574315.1). NCBI lineage: Bacteria > Pseudomonadati > Candidatus Zixiibacteriota > Candidatus Zixiibacteriota bacterium. Next base: position 62,185 of record DATLYW010000014.1, on the reverse strand, counting down.
GCGATTCCCGATCGACGCACACCCTGGAGCCTTGGAGCCGAAGAAAAGCTGCTTTTATTGGTATGGACCTTCTGTTATCTTTTTCGGTAAACGCTCGCCCGCCCGAAGGGAAGCCGAATGATCTCCATCGAAGATTTCAGGAAGCTCGAACTCAAGATCGCCACCGTCAGGAGCGCAGCGGCTCATCCGAATGCCGACAAGCTGATGGTTCTTCAGGTGGATCTCGGTTCCGAGCAAAGGCAAATCGTGGCCGGTATCCGAGCTCACTATGCTCCCGAAGAGCTCGTAGGACGCCAGATTGTCGTCGTCACAAACCTCGAGACCGCCCAACTGCGCGGGCTTGAGAGTCAGGGCATGCTGCTCGCCGCTTCCGACGCGGGACGCGTCGTCCTTCTGACTCCCGACAAACCCGTCCAACCGGGCGCCAAGGTTTCTTGAGGAGCTGAAGCGCCGCTTAACCATGTCACCCCCTTCCACCGGGCGTCCCACCGTCTGTTTCATCGACTTGGATGCCCTGCGCTGGAATTTTCGCCGGGTCCGGGCGATGGTTGCGCCCGGGATCCGGATCCTCCCGATGGTCAAGGCTAACGCCTATGGTCACGGCGCTGTTACGGTTGCGAGAACGCTGGAGGCTCAAGGCGCGGACGCGCTCGGCGTGGCCACGCTGGAGGAGGCGCTCGAGCTGCGCGAGGCGGGAATCCGCTCGCCGATTCTTGTTCTTGCCGGCACCTACCCTGCCCAGGCGGGTGATCTCCTCGCGCACGGCCTGACTCCCGTAGTCTACAACGCCGACGGATTGCGCGATCTGGAGCGGGCGGTTGCGGGTCTCGGGGCGACGCTCGGCGTCCACGTGAAAGTCGACACCGGTATGGGGCGGATCGGCTTTCTCCCGTCCGAAATCGATTCCTGGCTTCCGGAACTCAACAAGCTGAAAGCCTTGAAGATCGAAGGGCTTCTCTCTCATTTTTCCCGCGCGGAGAGCGTCGAAGGAGACTACACGCTGAGACAGCTGGAAGCTTTCCGCAACGTGGCGCATCGGCTGCGGGCTGCGGGAATCGCACCGCCGCTGATCCATATTGCCAACAGCGCCGCCACGATCACCCTCCCGGAGGCTCATTTCGACATGGTGCGGCCGGGCCTGATCTTGTACGGCGTCTATCCGGCCGCCTCGATGGCGAACCGGATAGCGGTAAAACCGGTTCTGTCGTGGAAAACTCGCATCCTCCAGCTCAAGAAAGTGCCCGCCGGATCGAGCATCAGCTACGGGCAGACGTTCGTGACCCGGCGAGAAAGCTTGATCGCGACGCTGCCGATCGGTTACGCCGACGGCTATCCGCGACTGCTCTCCAATCGAGGGGCGGTGCTCGTAAAGGGAAAACGGGCTCCGGTGGTCGGGCGCGTATGCATGGATTTGACTATGATCGAGGTTACCGATATACCGGAAGTGCAACCGGGAGACGAGGTTGTTCTACTCGGCCGCCAGGGCGAAGCGGAAATCACCGCGGACGAGATAGCCGCCTGGTCAGACACGATCTCGTACGAGATCCTCACTTCCATCGGCGCTCGAGTTCCCCGCATACCGGCGTAAATCCAAGGAGGCATCGTTCCAGTGGGCAGGATCCAGAGGGCCCTGATCAGTGTATCCGACAAAAGGGAGATCGTCGGCTTTTCACGGGAGCTCGCCGGGCTCGGAGTCGAGATCCTCTCGACCGGAGGCACGGCGAGCCTGTTGCGCGAAAACGGCGTGGCGGTCCGCGACGTGGCGGAGCTGACCGGATTTCCCGAGATGCTCGACGGACGTGTAAAGACGCTCCACCCGAAAATCCACGCCGGGATCCTGGCGCTCCGTGACAACCCCGAGCACGTCGCGCAGCTGAAGGCTCACGGAATCGAGCCTATCGACCTCGTGGTCGTCAATCTCTACCCGTTCGAGGGGACCGTGGCGCGGGGAGCGTCGTTCGATGAGATCGTCGAGAACATCGACATCGGCGGCCCCAGCATGGTTCGCGCCGCCGCGAAAAACCACGCGCACGTGGCCGTGGTCGTGGACCCAGATGATTACGGGCCTGTCGTCCAGGAGCTCAAAGAAAGCGGCGGCTCCCTTTCGGCCGAAACCCGGTTCCGGCTGTTCCGCAAAGCCTTCGATCATACCTCCCGGTACGATGGCGCGATCTCCAACTACTTCGCCTCTCTCGACGACGAGAAAAAGCCGCTGCGCTGGGGCCGCACGGTGAACCTGCAGCTGACGAAGATCCAGGATATGCGCTACGGCGAGAACCCGCATCAGAGCGCGGCGTTCTACGGTACTGCCGTCGAGTCCGGCCCATCGATTGCGCGCGCTAGGCAAATCCAGGGCAAGGAATTATCCTTCAACAACATTCTCGACGCAGACGCCGCGCTCGCCACGGTCCTGGAGTTTTCCGAGATCGCCGCGGTTGCGATCAAGCACAATAACCCCTGCGGGGTGGCGTTATCGAAAATTTCTCCCGTCGACGCCTTTCGCAAGGCGAAGGCCTGTGATCCCGTGTCCATTTTCGGGGGCGTGATCGCTTTCAACCGCCCCGTCGACGAGGAAACCGCACGCGAGCTGAGAGAGATCTTTCTCGAGATCGTCATCGCACCGGCCTTCACTCCCGAAGCCAGGGCGGTGCTTTCTTCGGCGAAGCGTCTCCTGAACATACGACTGCTGGAAGTGGACGTGAGCGAGCCCCAACGGGGCGGCTACGACCTGCGGCGGGTTCGCGGCGGGATGTTGCTCCAAGACTGGGACACCGGCTCCGTGGACGTCCGGCAATGCAGGGTCGTGACGCAGCGGCGGCCGACGGAACAGGAGTACCGCGCCATGGACTTCGCCTGGCGCGTCTGCCGGCACGTGAAGTCCAACGCGATTGTCTTTGCGTCTGAAGACCAGGTGCTGGGCGTCGGCGCGGGCCAGATGAGCCGGGTCGACTCCGCGCGGATCGCGGTCATGCGCGCCGCAACTCACGGCCTCAACCTGCAAGGCTCGGCGGTCGCCTCGGACGCTTTCTACCCCTTCCGCGACGGAATCGACGAAGCGGCCAGGGCCGGGGCCAGAGCGGTTATCCAGCCCGGAGGTTCCATCAAAGACGGGGAAGTGATCGCGGCCGCCGACGAGCACGGCATGGCTATGGTCTTCACCGGCATGCGCCATTTCCGCCACTGATCCCTTTGTCGTCGGGGCCGGGCCTGCGGCAATCGCCGCAGGGGTTTGCGCTGTTGGCACTGCGACCGGATCGCCTATGAAAGTCCTGGTCATCGGTAGCGGCGGGCGTGAGCACGCGCTCGTTTGGAAAATCAGCCAGAGCCCCAGGGTCTCCAGAATTTATTGCGCTCCCGGAAGCGCGGCCATCGGCGAGCTGGCCGCCACCGTCGATTTGCCGGTCGATCGGATTGCTGAGCTGGTCGAGTTCGCGCTCCGGGAGAAAATCGATCTCACCGTGGTCGGGCCGGAGCTGCCACTGGTTCTCGGGATCGCGGACGCGTTCGAGAAGGCGGGCTTGAGGATTTTCGGGCCCAATCAGGCGGCCGCTCGGTTGGAAGGAAGCAAAGCGTTCGCCAAGGAACTTCTCCGTGAAGCCGGTATCCCGACCGCAAGCTTCGGCGTCTTTTCGGAGCCTGAGCCCGCCAAGCGCTTCCTGGAGGCGCAAAAGCCACCCTACGTGCTCAAGGCCGACGGCTTGGCCTCCGGGAAGGGTGTTCTTGTCTGCTCCACGCTTTCCGAGGCCGAAGCGGCCGTGGACGATATCCTCGTGCGCCGTGCCTTCGGCGCGGCGGGTGAGAAGCTCGTGATCGAGGAATTTCTTGAGGGAGAAGAAGCCTCGTTCATGGCCGTGACGGACGGCACCCACATTCTGCCGCTCGCTTCTTCTCAGGACCATAAACGGCTCTTCGACAACGACCGCGGGCCCAACACTGGCGGAATGGGGGCTTATTCGCCGGCCCCGGTCGTGACGCCGGCGATGCACCGCAGGATTCTCGAGGAAATCTTGCGGCCCCTGCTGGCCGAGCTGAAAAAAAGAGAGATCGTGTACCGCGGCGTGATTTACGCGGGATTGATGATCACGGCGGACGGCCCGAAAGTCCTCGAGTTCAATGCCCGCTTCGGTGACCCCGAGTGCCAGCCTCTGATGATGCGGCTCAAAAGCGATCTGCTGACGATCATCGAAGCGGCGATCGACGGAACGCTGGATCGGGTGCAGGCCGAGTGGCACTCCGACGCCGCGGTCTGCGTGGTGCTCTGCTCGCGCGGCTATCCCGGAGCCTACGAAAGAGGAAAAGTGATTCACGGCCTGGAGCGCCTGCGCGGCTGGGGATCGGGCTTCGTTTTTCACTCGGGCACGGAACGGCGCGGCGGCGAATGGCTGACCGCGGGCGGGCGTGTCCTCGGCGTCACCGCGCGCGGAGCCGATATCGCCGAGGCGGTCGCGTCCGCCTACCGCGCTGCAAGCGAGATCTCTTGGGACGGGATGCATTATCGCAGAGACATCGGCCACCGGGCGTTGGGCAGATCCCGCGGAGCGTAACGCTCCGCGGCACCCGGCCGGCGCCGGCGGAGGAGGGCACCGTGGAAAAGAAATCCGAAGCGGCGAAGGTCGCCGTCGTCATGGGAAGCGATTCCGACCTGGAGGTGATGCAGGAGGCGCAAAAGCGCCTCGCCGATCTTGGAATTCCGTACGAGACCCGCATCATGTCCGCCCATCGCACGCCGGAGCGGACCGCCCGCTACGCCGCTGGCGCGCGGGAGCAGGGAATTGAAGTGATCATCGCCGGGGCCGGTGCCGCGGCCCACCTCGCGGGCTCGATCGCCGCCCACACGACGCTGCCCGTGATCGGCGTGCCGATCGATTCCTCCTGCCTCAAAGGGCTCGACGCGTTGCTGGCGACGGTGCAGATGCCCGCCGGGATACCGGTGGCGACGATGGCGATCGGCAAAGCCGGCGCGGCCAACGCGGGGATCCTGGCGGCGCAGATTCTCGCCCTGAAGGACGCCGAGATCGCCGCGAGGCTGCAATCCTTCAAAAAGGAGATGGCCGCCGGTGTCGAAGAGCGGGACCGAAAGCTGCAAAGCCGATCCTGAAGAGAGCTTTCCGGAAGCGCTCGCCGCGATCAGGCGCGGCGAGGTTGTCGTCTATCCCACGGAAACGCTCTACGGCCTAGGTGCAGACGCTCTTTGCCCCAAGGTGGTGGAGGAGGTTTTCGCGATCAAGGGCCGCGATCCTGCAAACCCGATTCCTGTCCTGGTTGCCGACCTCAAGATGCTCTCGGGAGTGGTTTCGGAGATCCCGATCCCGGCAAAGCGCCTCATGGAGCGGTTCTGGCCCGGTCCGCTCACGCTCGTGCTCCCCGCGGTGCCCGGTCTCCCGCCGCGCCTGGTCAATGCCGAAGGCGGGATCGGGGTGCGCATCTCGCGCCATCCGGTAGCGGGCGAACTGATCCGGGCGCTGGGGCGACCTCTGACCGCGACCAGCGCGAATCCTTCGGGTCGAGCACCGGCTCGAACCATCGACGAAGCCAAGGCTTATTTTTCGGGGCGCGTGCGAGTCTTCATGGACGGTGGAGCGTTGACTGCAAGCAAGGGATCGACCGTCGTCGACGCGACCGCCGGTCGCCTGCGGATCATCCGTGAAGGCGATCTTCCTGCGGCCGTCCTGGAGCGCTGTCTCGATACGACTCTGCCCTGAGCCCGGGGCGGGGCCATCGCCTTCGCGTTGAGCTCGAGCACCGGAAGCGCGGTGCCCTACCACCCGCGCCGCCGTCTGTGCTATTTTTCGAACCATGCGGGTGATCTCTGAACGCGAGGTGGGAAGACTCCTGGACATCCCGGAGCTCATCGGCGCCCTCGAGCAGGCGCATATCCAGTACTCGACGGGCAAGGCGATCATGCCGGTGCGGCTGGTGATGCCGCTGCCGGCGATCGGCGGCAGGATCACGAGCATGCCGGGATACCTCGCCGACGACCGCGCCCTGGGCATCAAGGTCGTCACCTACTTTCAGGAGAATCCTCGAAAGAATCTTCCAGCGATTCTGGCCGTCGTGATGCTCTTCAGCGCCGAAACCGGGAAACTGATCGCCCTGATGGAAGGAAGCAGCCTCACCGCGATCCGCACCGCATGTGCTTCCGCGATGGCGACCAAGGTACTGGCGAACCCCCAGACGCCCGTGCTCGGCATCCTGGGGGCTGGCGTGCAGGCGCGCGCTCACCTGCGCGCGTTGAGCCGGGTCCGGAAGCTGGAACGCGTCAAGATCTACAGTCCGTCCGGGCGTTCGGCGGAAAGGGTCAAGGCGGAGCTGGAGCCCGAGCTGCGGGTGCCGATCGAGGTTGCCGGCAGCGCCGCTGAAGCCGTTCGAGGCTCGCAGGTCGTCGTCACCGCCACGACCTCCAAGGAACCGGTGCTCGAGGCGGACTGGCTCGAGCCCGGGGCACACGTCAACGCGGTGGGCTCGCACCGGCCCGACCTCAGGGAGATCGACGGAAGAACCCTCGCTCGCTGCACCCTCTTCGTCGACTCGCGAGAAGCGATCATGGCCGAGTGCGGCGATGTCCTGCTGGCGCTGAGGGAAGGCTCGATTTCCGGCGACCCGATCTGCGGCGAAATAGGCGCCGTGCTCGCGGGCCTGATTCCCGGCAGAACGCGTCGCGACGAGATCACGCTCTACAAATCCGTCGGCATCGCCATCCAGGACGTGGCCGCCGCGCACCTGGTCTACCGCAGGGCCTTGGCCGAAAACGCGGGCACCGAGGTGGAGATCTGACGCGGTGGCGATGACCTGGGACCTGAGCAGCTATTTCCCGCGCTTCGACGCTCCTGAGACGCGCCGATTCAAGGAAGAGCTCGCGGCCGGGATCGCATCGCTGCGAAGCGAGGCGGCTGCGCTGGCGCCGCTGTCCCGCGAGACCCTTCCCTCATGGGAAAAACTGTTGCTCCAACACGAAGAGCTGCTCCGACGCGTGTCGCACTGGAGCTCTTACGTCAGCTGCCTGGCGGCCTCCGACGCCGCCAACGAAGAGTACCTCGCGGAGGAGGCGGATCTGAGCCGCCTGCGAGCCGAAACCACCAAGTTGAGGGTCGAGCTGCTGCGTGCCGTGAAGCGAGCTTCCGAGGCGGACTTCGGCCTGCTGCTTGCGGCGCCCTCCTTCCACGATGCCCGGAACTATCTCGACCGGCTCCGGCAAGAAGCGCGCCGAACCATGGAGCCCGAGAAGGAAAGGCTCGCGGCCGATCTCGGCGTCGACGGGATTCAGGCCTGGGGGCGTCTCTACGATACCGTCTCATCCAAGCTCGAGTTCTCCATGGTCTTTCCTGACGGGACCCGCGAGACGTTGCCGATCGCCCAGCGCCGCTCGCTGATGGAGCATCCCGACCGGCGAGTGCGGAAAGCGGCGTTCGAAGGCGGCAACGAAGCATGGCGGCGAGTCGAAGACGTTACCGCCGCCGCGCTGAACGCCATCGCCGGGACGCGACTCACGCTCAACCGGCATCGAGGGGTCGAAGATTTTCTCGAGATCGCCCTGTTCCAGGCGGCGATGTCGCGCAAGACGCTCGATGCATTGCTGGAGGCGCTGTTCGCCCGACTGGAGGTGCCGCGGCGGATTCTTCGCCTCAAGGCCCGGCGCATGCGCGATCGGGGCGTGGCGTGGTACGACCTTGCGGCGCCTCTCGAGACGGACGCGGCCGCGGGAATCCCCTGGGAGCAGGCGAAGGCTATGGTCGAGGAGGCGTTCGGGCGAACTTACCCGGCGCTGGCGGAGTTCTTTCGGGGCCTGAACGACAAACGCTGGATCGACTGGGAGCCGCGACGCGCCAAACGGCCCGGAGGATTCTGCACCGGATCAATGCTCACCGGGGAGTCCCGCATCTTCATGACCTACAAGGAGTCGCTCGGCGACGTCCTGACGCTGGCTCACGAATCCGGCCATGCCTTTCACGGTCACCTGCTGCGAGATGTTCGTCCCTACGCGCGAATCTACCCGATGACGCTGGCCGAGACCGCCTCGACCTTCGCCGAGCTGCTTTTGATCGGCGGCCTGCGAAAGAGGCCGCCGACCGACGATCGCCGGCACGCCGCAATGCTCGACGCCGAAATCGGCGAAGCGGCCGTCTACCTGCTCGACATCCCGGTGCGCTTCGAGTTCGAAAAAACGCTTTACGCGGAGCGAAAGAACGGGCCGCTGACCGTCTCGCGCCTGAAAGAACTGATGGTGGAAGCTCAGCGCCGTATCCTCGGCGACATCCTGCTCCCCGGGGGGGAGGATCCCTACTTTTGGGCTTCGAAGCTGCACTTTTACATCACCGGGCTGACTTTTTATAACTTCCCCTACACGTTCGGCTTCTTGCTCAGCCGGGCGCTCTACGCCATGTTCGAACGAGAGGGAGCCGATTTTCTCCCGCGGTACGAAGAGTTTCTGCGACTGGCGGGCAGCGACACGGCGGAGAACGTCGTCCGTCGCACGATCGGAGGCGACCCGGAGAGCCCTGATTTCTGGACGGAAGCGATCTCCAGCCTCGAAAAACCCCTGAGCGAGCTCGAGTCCCTGTACGGTGGTTCGACGCGTGAGGGCTGAGAATCGGCGCGATCCGGCCGAGCCTCGCGGGCCGGAGAACTCCAGCTAGATCCGACCTTCGGCGAGTGCGCACCGGAGCAGGTCCATCGCCCCGAGCGTCAGCCGCGTTCGATCATAAGCGCCTCGACCCGCGATCGAAAACGAGCGGCGCAAGAAGTTCCGGCCGTCGGTCAGGCAAACGCATGTCTCCCCTTTGCCCATGTTTTGGATCTCGCCCTCGGGATCCGCGTGCCCGTGCAGCGCAAGCCCCAGATCGCTTCCCGCGCAAGCCCGGATCCGCCGCGCCAGCTCGTCGGCGAGCTCGGCGGGGGTTTTCCGCATCCCGCCGGCCGGGACATGCTCCTCTCCGAGCAGAGACACGGGCGCCGAAAAGTCGCCGCTCCCGATCACCGCCCCGCGAAAGTGAGGCGGACTGGCATTTTGCACACGCTCCGCCAGCTGACCGAGGGTCAAATCCTCGTACACGGCAACGCTTTTGTTTCTTTCGCGCAGCCATTTCCCGACGACGAATTCCATCGTCTCCTCGTCCGCCGCAAAAACGGCGCTGCCCAAGAGCCCGCGCACCTCGGCTTCCAGCGGAGCGATCAGCTCCATCGCCTTGCTCCGGTCGGCTGCCTTTGCGGCAATCCGCACCTCCACTTGCCCCGGCAGGGCGAGCACCCCGACGGTCGGGTTGCGGGAATGGGCGATGAGGTGGCCGATCTTGTCGTCCACCGCGCTTTCGCCGACCCCGCCGACCTTCAGGACCCGGGAGTGGATCACCTCCGCCAGGTTGAACCTCTTGCGCAGGTAGGGTTCCACCTCGTTTTCGAACAGCCACCTGAGCTCGACCGGAACTCCGGGCAGCGCAAAAATCACCGCCCGCGGATCCTCGACGATGAAAGACGGGGCGGTGCCGTTGGGATTGGCGACCGGCAGCGCTCCTTGGGGGATATACGCCTGGCGCCGATTGTTGGGCGTCATCGTTCGGCCGCGGCGGCGGAAATGAGCCTCGACTTGTGCCAGAAGTCTCTCGTCGAAGAGCAACGGCCGTCCTGTCGCTTCGGCCACGACCTCTCGCGTCAGGTCGTCCTGAGTCGGACCCAGTCCACCGCTCGTAATCACGATATCCGACCGCTCCAGCGCTCGTTCGATGACCTCTCTCATCCGCGAAGGATTGTCGCCGACGACGGACTTGAAAAACAGGTCGACCCCGAGCGCTGCCAGCCGCTGCGCCATCCAGGGTGAATTCGTGTCCACGATCTGCCCCAGAAGCAGTTCCGTGCCGATCGCGATAATCTCGGCGCTGGGCATAACGAAGCTCTCGGACTCCTATACCGCCGGCCGTTTCCTCCCGCAAGCGGCGGTCGGGGTCGGGCGATCTTGTCCGCGCGCCGCTTCTCTGCGAGAATACCGCTGATGATCATTCTCGTTTCCAACGACGACGGAATTCACGCAGAAGGGCTCGCCGCGCTCGAGGAAGGCCTGCGAAAAATCGGCGACATCTACACCGTGGCACCCGACCGGCCGCAGAGCTTGATGAGCCACGCCCTCACTTTGCACCGGCCCCTGCGCGTGCATGAGGCCGGGCGGAACCGCTTCGCCGTGGACGGCACGCCGACGGATTGCGTCAAGCTCGCGTTGACCGGCCTGCTCCCGGTCCGGCCTCATCTTGTCGTATCCGGGATCAACAAGGGGCCGAACCTCGGAGACGACATCATCTACTCGGGGACCGTCTCGGCGGCGATCGAGGCAGCGCTGCTCGGCCTGCCGGCCCTGGCAGTGTCCCTCGTGACGTTCGCCGATTTCGATTTTTCCCCGGCCGCTGAGTTCACCACCGTGCTGGTTTCGCGCATCATGGAAAACGGCATGCCCCGCGAAACCCTGCTGAACATCAACGTTCCGGCTCTCCCGAAAGATCGGCTCAAGGGCTGGCAGCTGACCCGAATGGGCAAGCGGCACTACAGCGAAACCATCGTCGAGCGAGTCGACCCCCGCGGGGCAAAATACTACTGGATCGGCGGCGACGACCTCGGATTCGCCCGCGACGAGGGAACCGACTGCGTCGCGGTGGACCAAGGCTACGTCTCGGTGACGCCGCTTCAGGTCGACTTGACCAACTACAAGCTCCTCCAGGACCGTAACCTGCCGGGCTTCGCGTGGCCGTGACCGCGGCACCTTGGCGGACATCCGCCTTGACAAGCCGCGCGACTGAAGATAAGCGACAGCTACCAACGGGCTGCGACGGCGGGCGGGTCCAGAAAAGCGATGCCCGCCGGGGCAGCCTGGATCGGACATCCTGTGGGAGTTACCGATGCGAGATAAATCCTTTGCGGCTGCCGCGCTTTTCATCGCCTGGCTCGCGGCGGCGCAAACCTCCCAGGCGCAGTCCGTTCCCTATTACCAGGGAAAAACCATCATCCTGGTCCAGGGGCGAGAGCCCGGGGGAACCGGCGCCATGCGGGTTCAGGCGGCCATCCCCTTTTTGCGCAAATACATTCCCGGAGAACCGATCATCGTGACGCGCTTCATGCCGGGCGGCGGCGGCCGGACGGCGGCCAACTACATGTACCGCACGGCGAAGCCGGACGGCTTGACCATCGGCAACGTGGGCGTGGGACTAGTGGCGAACGCGGTCCTCGGCCAGACCGGCGTACAGTACGACATCGACAAGTTTATTTACCTGGGAGCGCCCAATCGAGGCGCCCATTACGTTTTCAAGACCGTCGCGAAGCTCGGCCTCGATACCGTCGAGAAGCTGCGCGCTTATAACGGTCTGAGAATCGGCGCGCAGACGGTGGGCCATGACATTTATATCAACGGCAGGCTGTTCGCGTGGCTCCTCGGGCTCAGGAACCCCCGCTTCGTGACCGGCTATTCCGGAACCGAGCTGGACGTGGCGATGATGCGCGGCGAGCTTGATGCCCGCGCCAATATTGCCGACACGATCCTGACGCGGACACCCGAGTTCTACGAAAAAGGGCTGGTCCATTTCCACTCGATCCTTGAAATTCCCAAGGGAGACCACCACCCGCGCTTTTCACACCTGCCGGAGATCGAAACCTTCGCGCGTTCCGATAAGGAGAGAAAGCTGCTCGCGATGTTTCGCGCGTTTCGACTCGGAGGATCGCCCTACATCCTGCCGCCCGCTACCCCGAAGGAGCCCGCGGAGATCCTGCGGGAGGCGATGCGCAAAACGTTCAGGGACCCGAACTTCCATCGGGAGTTCAAGAAACTTACCGGAGACGATCCCACCCCGCTCCTGCCCGAAGAGCAGGAGAAATCGATCCGCGAGTTGCCGAGGGAGCCGCAAATTATCGAGCTGTTCAAGATCCTCGCCGGCGCCGATCCGCTTCCGCCGCGGTGACTTCTCGCGCTCCGGTCGGACACAGACGAAGGAGGACGCACCGTCCGCAGGCCGGCTTTCGGGCGCGACAGACCTGCCGGCCGTGGAGGATCAGGCGCTGCGAGAAGCTCGTCCAGAGCGGAGGGGGAAGCAGTTCCTCGAGATCTCGCTCGATCTTTCTGGGCTCGTGTTCCCGGGTGAGACCCAGACGGCGAGCGAGCCGAGCGCAGTGGGTATCCACGATCACGGCCGGAGCGCCGAAGAGATGGCCCAAGAGAACGTTTGCGGTTTTCCGCCCCACGCCGGCGAGCCGGGTGAGGTCTTCGAGGGTCGAGGGCACCCTGCCCCCGAACTCCTCGACCAGCTGCGCGGCGCACCTTTTCAGCGACCTGGCCTTTACCCTGTACAGTCCCAGCGTCCGGATCGCCGACTCGATCGCCCCCGTCGAAGCCGCGGCGAGCCCGCACGCGTCCGGGAACAGGCGGAAGAATCCCGGCGTGACCCGGTTGACGGCCGCATCGGTGCACTGCGCCGAGAGAATCGTGGCGACCAGCAGCTGGAACGCGTTTCGGTGCCGCAGCGGCATGCCTGGAGCAGGATAGGCTTGCGCCAGGGCCGCGGCGACGGCGCGGGCCGTTTTGCCGTTCGGCGCTGAAGCCTCCTCCGGGCCGCCTGCACGGCGCGACGCGCCGCGGCTCAGCTTCCTAGCCGACGCGGACGGGAAAGGCTTTCCTGCCCGCATAGACCGCGCGCTCGCCCAAAGCCTCTTCGATTCTGAGGAGCTGGTTGTATTTCGCGGTGCGCTCGCCTCGGCACGGAGCTCCCGTCTTGATCTGGGCGGCGCCGGTGGCGACGGCGAGATCGGCGATGGTGACGTCTTCGGTTTCGCCGGAACGATGCGATATCACCGTGGCATAACCGTGCTGGCGGGCAAGCGCCATGGTATCCAGGGTCTCCGTCAGGCTGCCGATCTGGTTCACCTTCACCAGGATCGCGTTGGCGGTTTTCGAGTCGATGCCGCGTTGAAGTCTCTCCGGGTTCGTCACGAACAGGTCATCCCCCACGAGCTGAACCTTCGAGCCGAGCGCCTCAGTGGCGATCCGCCACCCTTCCCAATCGTCCTCGGCCCATCCGTCCTCGATGGAGACGATGGGATACTGCCGCACCCATTCTTCATAGAACCGAACCATCGCCTCCCGGTCGCGAACCTCGCCTCCGGATTTCCGAAAAACGTACCTGCCGTCCTCGTAGAACTCGCTCGATGCCGCGTCCAGAGCCAGCCCCACCTGCCGGCCCGGCCGGTAGCCGGCGCGGTCGATCGCCTCCAGCAGCAGCTCCACGGCCTCGGCGTTGCTCCGGAGCCGTGGCGCGAACCCTCCCTCGTCGCCCACCGCGGTGGAGTACGAGCGGTCGTGCAAGACCTTCTTCAACGACTGGAAGATCTCGGCCGCCGCACGCAGCGCCTCCGCGAAACTGCGCAGCCCGTAGGGAGCGATCATGAACTCCTGCAGATCGACGTTGTTGTCCGCGTGCACGCCGCCGTTGAGCACGTTGAGCAGCGGCACCGGAAGGAGCCGGGCGCGGGAGCCGCCGAGATACCGGTACAGCGGCACGCGTTCGGCCCGGGCCTGGGCATGAGCGACGGCGAGGGACACCCCGAGGATGGCGTTGGCTCCGAGTCTGCTCTTGTTGGGCGATCCGTCCAGCTCGAGCATGATCGCGTCGATGGCTTTCTGATTCTTCGCGTCCCGGCCGCGCAGCCGGGGAGCGATCTTGCGGTTCACGTTCGCCACTGCGCGCGCTACGCCCTTCCCGAAGAAGCGCCTGCCGCCATCCCTGAGCTCGATCGCCTCGTGCGTCCCGGTCGAAGCCCCGGAAGGAACCGTCGCCCGACCCACCGCACCGTTCTGCAGCGTGACCTCCACTTCCACTGTCGGCAGCCCCCTGGAATCCAGCACCTCCCGAGCGTGTACCCGTTGTATTTTCATTCGTGCAACCTCCGAAACCGTCGTTAACAGCACAAAACCATAAAATGTGTTATATTGCCATCCGCTTCTCCGATGAGCTTTACCCCGCCATTCGTTCAACGGTGGTTGCACTACGTGCTGGGATCGGTCCTGGCGCTGCTCGCGGTACTGACCGTGGTCGGCGACCGCGGAGTGCTGCACCTGCTTCGGCTCAAAGGGGAAAAGGCCAGGCTGGACGAGCAGAACTACCGGCTGCAGAAAGAAAACGAGCTGCTCCGGCAGAAGATCCGCCGACTGCGGAGCGACAACTTCTACCTCGAGAAGCTCGCGCGCGAGGAGCTCAACCTTGTGCGCCGCGGCGAGGTCATCTACCGCTTTTCCTCTCCTCCGAACGGACCGCGCGCTGCCAGCCCGGTCAGCGGCGCTTCTTCCGCGCCTCCCCCGTCAGCGGAACGAAGAGAACCGCGGTAAAGTCCTCGGCGACCCGTTTCCCCGATAGTTTTCGGAGGCGGACCAACCGCTGCCCGCGATCGTCGCCCAGCGGGATCACGAGCCGGCCGCCTTCCGCCAGCTGCCGCCAGAGCGGCTCGGGCACCTCCGAAGCCGCGGCCGTGACCACGATGGCGTCGAACGGAGCCGCGTCCTCCCAGCCGAAAAATCCGTCTCCTATTTTCAGCCGCACGTTGTCGAATCCGAGGCGCTCCAGGACGTCCGCGGCGCCGCGGCTGAGCTCGGGGATGATCTCGACCGAGAAAACCTCGCGGGCCAGCCGGGAAAGAACCGCCGCCTGATAGCCGGATCCCGTGCCGACCTCGAGCACGCGCTCCGAGCCTTGCAGCTCGAGCAGCTGCGTCATCAGCGCGACGACGTAGGGCTGCGAGATCGTCTGGCCGCTTCCGATCGGCAGCGGGCGATCCTCGTATGCGGCGGAACGCCAGCGGGGCGGCACGAAAAGGTGACGCGGAACCGATCGCATCGCTTGCAGGACCCGGCGATCGTCGATCCCGCGCCGCCGCAGCTGCCGCTCGACCATCGCGTCCCGGGCTTCCGCGTACGCGTCCCGCTCGCTTCGCGGCTCCGGCGGAACCGCGCTGCCCCACACGACCGCGGGGGCCAGCGCGAGCAGAAGCAGCAGGGCGACGAAACGGTCAGGACCTGGGCTTGAAAACGAAATGATAGTATTCATCCATGTCCATCAACGCGTCGATCTCGGATTCGTCCTTCAGGCGAACCTCGATCAACCACCCTTCGTTATAGGGGTCTTCGTTGATGATCGATGGATGGTCCTGGAGCCGATGGTTGACGGCCAGGACCGTGCCGGAGACGGGCGCGATCAGCTCGTGAACCGTCGAGACGGATTCCAGTTCCGCGAACGGCTCGCCCTCTTCGATCATATCGCCGATTTCCGGCAGATCGACGGAAATGACACTGCCCAATTCATCCTGCAAGTAATTGGTCAGCCCGAGATGAACCTGGCGATCGTCAATCGCCACCCAGACGTGATCTTCGCTGACTTTGACGATCCTTTCCATGGCCGAAAACTCAGGTTCACTATAGGAGCTAGCTCGATTCTGTCAAGGGACTTCCGATTCAGCTACCAGCGAGTCGGCAAGTACGTACATGATGGTATCGTGGTGGCTCGCAGCCGAGATCTTCCGGGCGCGCCGCGACCTTGACAAAGGTTTGCGCGCGCAGTATCGGTCGCGAAGCCGGAAGACCGGCGACGCGGCATCGGCCGCGGAAGGATGAAGCCCGCAAATGGAGCCGCAGCAAGCAGCCGCCCGGATCCTGGCCGCGCTGAAGAGCGCCGGGATCGACTTCGTCGCGACGCTTCCCGACGAAAAGATCGCGCACCTGATTCGCTCGGTCGAGTCGGATCCTGCCGTGAAGCATGTCCCTCTCTGCCGCGAAGAAGAAGGGATCGGGATTTGCGCGGGAGCCTATCTTGCCGGCCGAAAGACCGCGATCATCATGCAAAACGGCGGGCTGCTCAACAGTTGCAACGCGCTGACCACGACCTGCCTTCAGTTTCAGATTCCGATCCTCTTGCTCGTTTATTACGCCGGCGACATCGGCGACCGCGGCTTCACCACGCTCGGGAGCGTGACCGAACCTGTGCTGCAGGGGCTGGGCATCCGCACTTACCTGTTGCGCCGGGCCGAGGAGGTCGACGAGACGATCCGAGGGGCTCAGGTTCTGGCGGAGGATTCCAAGAAACCAGTCGCTGTCCTGCTGACCAAGACGGTCCTGGAGGTTCGCTGATGCGGCGCTACGACTGCTTGAAAGCCATTGCCTCCGATACCGCGGATGCTCTGGTGGTCTGCACCGGGTGGGCCGCACGCGAATGGTGGGCGCTGCGTCCGGGTGAAGGCAACTTCAAGACCCGCACGCTCGGGCTGGTTTCTTCGGTCGCGACCGGCCTAGCCCTCGCCCTCCCGACGCGCAAGGTGATCGCGATCGACGGCGACGGAGCCTTTCTGATGAACCTTTGCGGGCTGCCGACGATCGCGTCCCAAGGCCCGCCGAACCTGATCCATCTCCTGTTCGACAACGGGTGTTATGAAGCGTCCGGGCGGATTGCGACCGCAAGCCGAAATGTCGACGCGGTAGCCGTCGCTCTGGCCTCGGGTTACAGGCACGCGTGCTGGGTGGACAGCCCGTCGTCCTTTCGCGACGAGTTCCTGAAGAGCTGGCGCCGCAACGAGCTCAGTCTTATCGCTGCCAAGGTCGAACCGGGGCAACCGGAAGGTCTCCCGCCTCTGGAGCTCGACGAGCTCGAAAACAAGTACCGGTTGATGCGCTACCTCGAACGCACCGAGGGCCGCGGCGGACCGGGACGCGGATTCGATTCGCGCTCCTGAGGTTCAAAGGCCGCCCGGCTCCGGCCGCGGGCCATCCGGGCGGCTGGCTTGCGGTTCCGAGGGTTCTCCGGCTCTCGCGCGCGGCATGCGGCCGTCGCGCGGAAATCCGAGCCAGTTCCATTGATCCGGATAACGGCGGATCATCCCTTCCAGATATCGGGTGAAGAGCGCGGTGGTCGCGGCGACGCTCTGTTCCACATCGCCCAGGCGGATCGGCTCTATTTGCGGACCGATGGATAGAACCACGGTATTGTCCGGGCGCCGGACGGCGAACATCGGCAGCGTCGGCGCCGAGGTGCGGAGCGCCAGCGCCGCCGGACCCCGCGGCGCCGACGCCTGCTGGCCGAAGAAATCCACTGCAACGCCCCCGGACTTGAACTCGTCGGCGATGACCAGCACGACGCGGTTCTGTCGCAGCGCCCGCAGAATTCCCCTGACGGCCTCGCGCCGCGGTCTTGCGGAGATGGTGTCGATCCCGACCTCGGCGCGGTAACGGTCGATCAGCTTCGCGAACCGCTCGCTTCGGGGCTGCTTGACGACCACGCTGAACGGGTACCCCGCCGCCGCGAGCCGGGCTCCGATCAGCGTGAAACCGCCTAGGTGGGCGCTGAGCGCGAGCACCCCTTTCCCTTGAGCCAGCGCGCGCCGCAGGTGCTCCTCGCCCTCGATGGCGATCGCCGCCGCGATCTCGGCCCTGGAGCGATGCACAAGCGTGGCGGTATCGAGCAGCCCCCGGGCAAAATTCTTCCACGCCTGCCAGACCAGCGCCCGCCGGGCGTCCGGCCTCGCGTACTGATCACCGATCGCGCGCACGATGTTGGTCTCCATGCGGACTCTGTAGCGCCACATCACCCAAAAGGAGACGCGGGCGAGAGCTGCCGTGAGCCCTTCCAGCACGGGGCGAGGAATCCGGGGGATGGCCGCCACAAAAGCCCGCAACGCGTACTCGGCCGCGCGGTAGCGGGCGGCGTGCCACAACCGATTCAGCCGCGACTTGCGCCTGTTGTCGGGAGCTGTTGTCATGAAACGGTTATCGTGTCGGGCGCGGGGATTTGCAAGGAAACCGGGGACTTCGTCGACAGGCAACCATCTGCTGAAACAGACTCGACGACGATAACGAGTTTGCGATTCCTGGTTTCCCGTATCGGGTTCTGATCGCTAAATCAACCGATTGAGCCGCCGCGAAGCGGCGGGTCCCGGTCCGGGCAACACGGTGCGACTCCTGCATACTAACGAACCCTTCAGTAAACGAAAAGGGCGGCGGGCCCGGCCCCGCCGCCCTTTTCGCCCCCTCTTTTTTCCGTCTAGCGCCCCGCGGCTTTCTTGAGGCGTCCGCTCCGCCGGCTGACCGGGACCCCCCTCCCCTTCCTGCGTCGGCGCGGCTGCAGCTGATAGACCTTGGCCTTGGAATGATTCTCCAGCTTCCTGGCTTTCCATTGCATGAGGCCCTGGCGGAGGTAGTTCGGATCGAAGCCGAGGATCTCGCAGACGCTGACAAAAGAGAAAAGCCAGTCGCTGTCCCTCTGGAGAATCCACTCTTCGGTCTCGCGGAACAAGGTCCGTCCCTTGCTGTCCCGCGCGAACAGGTACTTCTGAAAGCAGGCGATGGCGTCTTCAAGGACCGCGAGCAGGAGCCTCTTTTCCGGCTCGAGATGAGACTTGCGGCGAAATGTCTCCAGGTACTGTTCCGGCATCAGCGTATCCGGCTGGAACAGCGACGTCACCCGTTCTTCCATGCTCAGCCCCGTTTCGTAGGTCATTCGTACCACCTCCCTGTGGAGTGCGGCCTGCCGCGATCGGTCGTCATGCCGCACTCGAAAGAGAAGAGGAAGCGACAAACTCCCGGCATGGGGCGCGCCTCAGGTCGGCCAGCGTGGTCTTGGTAAACACCTCGGTGACTTTCCTCTGGATTTCGCTCCACACGCCCGCCATCGCGCAGCGCGGCAGCTGATCGCAGCTCACTTCCTCGTCCAGGCAGGCGTTCACCGCGATCGGCCCTTCGAGGGCCTCGATTACGTCGTAGAACGAAATTTCTTCCGGCGCCCGGGCGAGAACATAACCGCCGCACGGACCGCGTCGGGACCGGATCAGTCCTCCTCGCACCAGGGCCGGAATGATCTTTTCCAGGAATTTCTTCGGAACCCCCTGGTTCTTGGCAATCTCGCCGATCGAGCAGCATCGGCCCGGTGCCTGTCCGGACAAGTAAATGACCGCCCGCAACCCGTAGTCGACCCGCCGTGGAACTTGCATCAACCCCATGACGTTACCCCCTCGTCGACGCCGCCCGCGCCGTACGACCCGTGTCGCTCGCCTCCTGCGGGTCTCCCAACCTGCCCAGGGAAGACATGCCCCGGAGTCTTTCGACGATGACCCGCAACGTTTCGTTTACCCGCTCGACCTCCTGCTCGGTATTGAACCGGCTGAAGCTGAATCGCACCGCGCCCTGGAGCCATTCCGCCGGAACCTTCATGGCCCGCAGGACATGGGACGGCTCCGAGGAGCCTGCCGTGCACGCCGATCCGGTCGAGGCGCAGATGCCCTCCTGGTCGAGGAGCACCAGGATCGACTCGCCCTCGAGATACTTGAAGCTCACGTTCGTCGTGTTGGGCAGCCGCCGCTCCCGGTGGCCGTTGATGCGCGCACCGGGACACGACTGCAGAACCAGCGCCTCGAATCTGTCGCGCAACGCGCCAACGTACCTCGTTGTCTCGGCCAGGTGGTTGAGCGCCAGTTCCGCCGCCTTCCCCATGCCGACGATCCCCGGGACGTTTTCCGTTCCCGCGCGCCGGTTGCGCTCCTGATGCCCTCCGATCATGAACGGACGAAAGGTGATTCCGCGGCGGACGTAGAGCGCCCCGACACCCTTCGGGCCGTGAAACTTGTGCGCCGAAATCGTCAGCAAATCGACCGGCATATCTTTCACCGAGAACGGTATCTTCCCCGCCGCCTGCACGGCGTCCACGTGCAAAGGAATCCCCCTGGATTTGACGATCGATCCGATCTCCTCGATGGGGAAAACGACCCCGGTCTCGTTGTTGGCGTACATGATCGAGACCAGCGCGGTGTCGTCGGTCAGCGCCTCGGCGAGCTCGTCGAGGTCCAGCAGCCCGTCCGTGTCGACCCCGAGCCATGTTACCCGACAGCCCCGCTTCTCGAGGTGCTGCAAGAGACCGAGAACCGCGGGGTGTTCCACCTGCGTGGAGACGATATGGCGCTTCCCTTCGCGCGCCTCCAGCAGACCCCGGATCGCCGCGTTGTCCCCCTCGGTGCCGCAACTGGTGAAGATCACCTCGACCGGGTCTGCGGCACCGATCAGAGCCGCCACCTGGGCGCGCGCTTCCTCGATACGCCTGCCCACCTGGCTGCCGAAACGGTGAATGCTCGACGGGTTGCCGTACAGCTCGGTCAAAAACGGCATCATCGCCTCGGCAACCTCGGGCGCGACCCGGGTGGTTGCGTTGTTGTCGAAATAGATGACCGAATCCATCGTTGCCCTCTCGAGAGGCTCGACCGCCTAGCCGACGCTGCCTTCCAGACTGACCCCGAGCAGCTTTTGGGCTTCCACGGCGAACTCCATCGGCAGCTCCCGAAATACCTGTTTGCAGAACCCGTTGACGATCATGTTGACGGCGTCCTCGGTCGAAATTCCCCTCTGGCGGCAGTAAAACAGCTGATCCTCGCCGATCTTCGAGGTCGACGCCTCGTGCTCGACCTGCGCCGTCGAGTTCATGACCTCGAGATACGGGAAAGTGTGCGCCCCGCATTGGTCGCCGAGCAGGAGCGAATCGCACTGGGAATAGTTTCTGGCCCCCGTGGCCCCTTTCAGGATCTTCACCAGTCCCCGGTACGTGTTTTGCCCGTGGCCTGCGGAAATCCCCTTCGAGACGATCGTGCTCCTGGTGTTCTTGCCGATGTGGATCATCTTGGTGCCGGTATCCGCCTGCTGGTAGTTGTTGGTCAGCGCCACGGAATAGAACTCCCCGACCGAATCGTCGCCCTGCAGGATGCAGCTCGGGTACTTCCAGGTGATCGCGGAGCCCGTTTCGACCTGGGTCCAGGAGATTTTCGAGCGCCTGCCGAGGCACTTCCCGCGTTTCGTGACGAAATTGTAGATGCCGCCCCTTCCCTGGGCGTCTCCCGGATACCAGTTTTGAACCGTCGAATACTTGATCTGCGCATCGTCGTGCGCCACCAGCTCGACCACGGCCGCGTGCAGCTGGTTCTCATCCCGCATCGGCGCGGTGCAGCCTTCCAGGTAGCTCACGTAGCTGCCCTCGTCGGCGATGATCAGCGTCCGCTCGAACTGTCCCGTCTCCGCGGCGTTGATGCGAAAGTAGGTCGAAAGCTCCATCGGGCAGCGCACGCCCTTGGGGATGTAGCAGAACGAGCCGTCGGAGAATACGGCCGAATTCAGGGCCGCGAAGAAATTGTCCGTATACGGCACCACAGAGCCGAGGTAACGCTGCACGAGCTCCGGGTGGTTGCGGACTGCCTCGGAAAACGAGCAGAAGATGATCCCGAGCTCCGCGAGCTTTTCCTTGAAGGTCGTCGCCACCGACACGCTGTCGAAAACCGCGTCCACGGCCACGCCCGCGAGCCGCTCCTGCTCCTTCAACGGGATGCCGAGTTTCTCGTAGGTTCGCAGCAGCTCCGGATCGACCTCTTCGAGGCTCTTGACGGCAGTGCGCGCCTTCGGCGCCGCGTAGTAGATGATCTTCTGGTAGTCGATCGGCGGGTAGTGAACGTTGGCCCACTTCGGCTCCGCCTGAGACTGCTCCAGTTTCGCCCAGTAACGATACGCCCTCAGGCGCCACTGCAGCATGAACTCGGGTTCGTTTTTTTTTGCCGAGATCAGGCGGATGATCTCCTCGTTCAAGCCGGGCGGTACAGTTTCCGACTCGATTTCCGTGACAAAACCGTACTTGTATTCGCGTCGGGCCAGATCCGCGATCTTCGCGTTGCTCGTTTCCATGCCTTTCAGCTCCTCAAACCACAAACGAGCTTCCACACCCGCAGGTTCTCTTCACGTTCGGGTTTTGGAAAACGAAGCCCGTTTGCATCAGGTCCTCTCGATAGTCCAGCTCCGTGCCGCTCAGATAGAGGAGGCTCTTCATGTCGACCAGCACGCGGGCACCGTCCCTTTCGAAAACCTTGTCGGTTCCCCTGGGCACGTCGAAATCCACCCGGTACTGCAAACCCGAGCAGCCGCCTCCGACCACCTTGATCCGAAGTCCCTGTCCGTCCTTGCCCTGCGCCGCGACCAGCTCCCTGATTTTGGCGGCGGCCCGTTCCGTCAAAATCACTCCCGATGCCATTTCCTCCTCCCAAAGCTCCGTTCACGAGGCCCGCGCGGGCTTTTTCCGGTAGACCGGCGACAGATCCCTGAGCCGCCGAACCTCTTCGATCACCCGGCGCGCCGTGTAATCCACTTCTTCCTCGGTATTGAACCGCCCGATGCCGAAGCGAATGGCCGCGTGTGCGAGCTCGTCGCGCAAACCGATGGCGCGCAGCACGTGCGACGGCTCCAGGCTGGCCGAAGTGCACGCGGACCCGGTGGAAACCGCGATCTCTTTGAGCGCCATCAACAACGATTCTCCCTCCACGCCGGCGAAGCTGAGATTCAGGTTACCAGGGAGGCGCTCCGTCGAATGGCCGTTCACCGAGACATCGTCGAGGCCAGCCAGGATCTCCCGCGCCAGCTTGTCCCTCAAAGCACCCAGCCTTCGGCTTTCAGCGCTCTGCTCCTCCCGGGCGATCTCGCAGGCCTTGCCCAAACCGACGATGCCGGGGACGTTGAGCGTGCCCGACCGGATTCCCTTTTCCTGGCCGCCCCCCTCGATCAGCGGAGCGATCTTCACACGCGGCCGGGTCGAGCGAACGTAAAGGGCTCCCGCGCCCTTGGGGCCGTACATCTTATGCGCCGAAAGCGACAGCAGGTCGATGCCCATTTCCTGGACGTCGACCGGGATCCGGCCCACGGCTTGGGTCGCATCGGTGTGGAACAAAATCCCCTTTTCCTTGGCGATCCGGCCGATTTCCCTGACCGGCTCGATCGTGCCGATCTCGTTGTTGGCGATCATGATGGAGATGAGCACGGTCTTGCTCGTGACCGCCTCCCGCAGCTGCTCGATATCGACGAGCCCGGCACGGTCGACGGGCAGGTAAGTCACCCGCCATCCCTGCCTCTCAAGCGAGCGGCAACAATCCAGGACCGCCTTGTGCTCGATGACCGACGTGATAATGTGGTTTCCCTTGTCGGAGTTCGCTGCCGCGACCCCTTTCAGAGCGAGATTGTCCGACTCGGTGGCGCCGCTGGTAAAAATGATCTCCCGCGGAGAGCCGGCATGGATCAGGCGTGAAATCTGCTCGCGCGCAAGATCGACGGCGGCCTCGCTCTCCCAGCCGAAAGAGTGATTCCTGCTGGCGGCATTGCCGAATTTCTCGGTGAAGTAGGGCAGCATCGCCTCCAGCACTCTCGGGTCGACAGGAGTCGTGGCATGGTTGTCCATGTAGATTGGAAGCTTCATGGCTGGCATATCCGACTTGTTTGGTCTGAATTCACACTACCGCAGTGCCGCCAGCCTGTCAAGGCGACTTTTTGATGGGTTAACTGATTGAAAAGACGCTATTTTTCGACCAGACAAACCTCACCCGTCGGGTCCGGCTTGCAGGTAGCGCGCCAGATAAGCGCCAGTGTGTGACCCGGGGGAGCGAGCCACCTCTTCAGGGGTCCCGGCGGCAACCACCTCGCCGCCACGCTCGCCGCCCTCGGGACCCAGGTCGATGACGTAATCAGCGCTCTTGATCACGTCGAGATTGTGCTCGATGACCACCACCGTATTTCCCATGCCGACCAGCGCCCGCAGCATCTCGAGGAGCTTCTCGACATCAGCGAAGTGCAGCCCGGAAGTCGGTTCGTCGAGCAAATAAAGCGACCGGCCCGCGGTTTTTCGCGCCAGCTCCTTTGCCAGTTTCACCCGCTGCGCCTCCCCGCCGGAGAGCGTATGCGCCGGTTGTCCCAGCTTGAGATAGCCGAGGCCGACGGCGGCCAGGGTGCGCAGCTTTTGCGCGATTGCCGGAATGTTAGCGAGCAACTCAAGGGCCTGGGCGACCGTGAGGTCGAGGACGTCCGCGATACTCAGCCCCTTGAACCTGATCTCCAGAGTCTCTCGATTGTACCGCCGGCCCCGGCAGACGTCGCAGGAGACGAACACGTCGGGCAGGAAATGCATTTCCACCCGAACCAGCCCCTCGCCGGCGCAGGCTTCGCAACGCCCCCCCGGGCTGTTGAACGAAAAACGGCGGGCGTCGTAACCGCGAACCCGGGCCTCAGGGAGCCGGGCGAAGAGCTCGCGCAGCGGATCGTAAGCTCCAATATAAGTCGCAGGGTTGGAGCGCGGGGTGCGGCCGATCGGGGACTGATCGACGGCCACGACGCGCTCGAAGTTTTCCCAACCGTTCAGCTCGGCGAAATCCTCTCTCCCCCGGATTCGCCGGAGGCGGCGGGCCACGGCGGGATACAGGACATCCATCACGAGCGTGCTCTTGCCCGAGCCCGAGACTCCGGTAACACAGGTGAGAGCGCCGATCGGGATGCTGACCGTCACGGACTTCAGGTTGTGGCGCCGAACGCCCGCGAGGGTGAGAAAAGCGCCCGTTCCCGCGCTCCGCTTCTCCGGGAGCGGGATTTTTCTCCTCCCGGAAAGGAACTGTCCGGTGAGAGACTCTTCGTGACCCATGAGCTCTCGAGGAGTTCCTACCGCGACGACGCGACCACCGTCGGCGCCCGCCCCCGGTCCCATGTCGACGATCGTGTCCGCCGCCAGCATCGCCTCGGGATCGTGCTCGACGACGATGACGGAGTTCCCGGCATCCCGCAGCTGCCGCAGCAATTCGAGCAGTGCCGCGTTGTCTCGCTGGTGCAAGCCGATGCTCGGCTCGTCGAGGATGTAGAGCACTCCGGCGAGACCCGCGCCGATCTGGGTCGCCAGCCGAACCCGTTGCGCTTCGCCTCCCGACAGGGAGTCGCTCGGCCGATCCAGGCTCAGGTAGGGCAGGCCCAGCCGCTCCAGGACCCCAAGGCGACGGGAGATCTCCCTGGCGATCGGGCCCGCGACCAGAGCAGCCTTGCCGGCGAGCTGCAGACGGTCGAAGAAATCCTGCGCCGCGACGATCGACAACGAGCAGATCTCGGCGATGTTCTTGCCCGCAAGACGGACCGCCAGAGCCTCCGGCTTGAGCCGCGCGCCTTCACACTGTGGGCACCGCCCGGGAGCCGCGTGCCCTGTTCGCGACGCCTTTTCCGCCGGCAAAAAACCCAACCCGCGGCAGCGGGGGCAGGCCCCTTGGGGGCTATTGAAGGAAAAGAGTTGCGGGTGGAGTTCCGGAAGCGTCGTGCCGCACTCGGTGCAGGCAAGCCGCTGGCTGAAGCTCAGGACGCGGGCGGGCTCTGTTCCCTCTGCAACCTGCACCCGGATCATGCCTTCACCCGCCCGGGAGGCGGTCTCGAGTGAATCGGCGAGTCTCCTTCCGATCCCCTCTCGCAACGTCAGCCGATCGACCACGAGATCCAGCATCGGCGGATGGAGCCCGCCGAGCTCGAGATCCTCGGAGATTTCCCGGATCTCGCCGTGAACGCTGATCCGGGTGAATCCGGCGCGCGCGAGCTCGCGCAGCTTTGCCTGGAAGTCTCGGGCCGAACGCCCGCGGACGGGCGCCAGAACCACGATCCGAGCCCCCGCGGGAAATTCCAGCAGTCGATCGCAGACCTCTTCGATTGTCAGCGCCGAGACCTCCCTGCCGCAGCGAACGCAGCTCGGCTGTGCCGCGCGCGCGAACAGCAGTCTCAAAAAGTCGGCGATCTCCGTGGCCGTGCCGACCGTCGAGCGCGGGCCGTAGGAGCCGTGCCGGGCCTGGATCGCCACGGCCGGAGAGAGACCTTCGACCGAGTCGACGTCCGGCTTTTCGAGCTGGCGCAGGAACTGACGCGTATCCGCGGAAAGCGACTCGATGTAGCGGCGCTGGCCCTCCGCGTAAAGCAGATCGAATGCCAGCGACGATTTGCCGGAGCCCGACACACCCGTGACGACCACCAGCCGCCCGCGGGGTATCTCCAAGTCCAGGTTCTTGAGGTTGTGGACGCGTGCGCCGCGGATGACGATCTTACCGTTCATGCGACGCCGTCTCGGCGCTCCATTCGGCAAGCTTGGCTTCGACGATCTCGCGAAATCGCCGGAGCTTGTCCGCAGAGTCGGCCTCGAAGCGCAGGACCAGGGCCGGCTGAGTGTTGGAGGCGCGGACCAGTCCCCAGCCGCCGTCGAACTGGATGCGCGCGCCGTCGACGTCGATCACCTCGTACCGCTCGCGAAAATAACGCTTGGCAAGCTCGGCGATCGCGAATTTGCGCTCGTCGGGGCAGGCAACGCGGATCTCCGGTGTGGAAAAGCTCGGCGGAAGATCGGCGAGCATCGTCGACAGCGGCCGGGGAGAGCCGGCGAGCAGCTCGAGCAGGCGCAGCGACGCATAGATGGCATCGTCGTAGCCGAAGTAGCGGTCGGCGAAAAACATGTGCCCGCTCATCTCGCCCGCCAGGAGCGCGCGGGTCTCCTTCATTTTGGCTTTGAGCAACGAGTGGCCCGCCTTCCACATGACGGGCCGGCCGCCGTTTTTCGCGATGTCGTCGTAGAGTCGCTGCGAGCACTTGACCTCGGAAATGATCACGGCCCCGGGATGTCGCTTGAGAACGTCGCGCGAGAACAGCACGAGCAGCTCGTCGCCCCAGAGGATTTTTCCGTTCTCGTCGACCACTCCGATCCGGTCGGCGTCCCCGTCGTAGGCGATTCCCACGTCCGCCTTTTCCTCGGCGACCTTGGCGATCAGCAGTTCGAGATTGGCCGGCACCGTGGGATCGGGATGATGAATGGGGAAGTGGCCGTCCGGCTCGCACGCGATTTCCCAGACCGTGCAACCCGCATCCCGCAGGATCGCCGGTGCCACGGGACCCGCCACGCCGCTGCCGGCGTCGACCACCACCTTGAGCGGCCGCTTCAGCGCACCGACGTTCTCGAGAAGCAATTTCCGGTAAGGCGTCTGGATGTCGTAAACGACTGCAAGCCCGCCCGCTCTCTCCTCGAACTCCCCTCGTTCCATGCGCGTCCTGATCGCCTGGAGCTGGTCGCCGTGCAGGGTCTCCTTGCCCGAACACACCTTGAAGCCGTTGTACTCGGCGGGATTGTGGCTGGCGGTTACCTGGATGCCTCCGTCTGCATCGAGATGGAAGAGCGAGAAGT
The DNA here is from genome assembly GCA_035574315.1 of Candidatus Zixiibacteriota bacterium. Classification (NCBI taxonomy): domain Bacteria; kingdom Pseudomonadati; phylum Candidatus Zixiibacteriota; species Candidatus Zixiibacteriota bacterium. The sequence goes on along the minus strand of DATLYW010000014.1, from coordinate 35,159 downwards.
AGAGCAGCGGAGTGGGGCAGACGCCGATATCGTAGACGCGCAGACCCGCCGACACCAGCCCCGCGATCACGGCTCGGGCGTACTCTTCCGAGGTTGTGCGGCAATCCCGCCCGACCGCCACCCGGGTGCCGCCGTTCTGCCGGATCATGGTGCCGTGAACCTTCCCCAGCAACAGGGCGAACTCCTGGTCCAGCTCCTTTTCGGCCAGGCCGCGGATGTCGTATTCGCGGAAGACCGAGGGGTTCACGGCCGGCGCAACCTCCTGGTGCGCGCCAGGCGCGCCGCCAACAGAATAGCCTCCTTCATGCTGGTTTCATCCGCTTTGCCTTTGCCGGCGATGTCGTAGGCCGTGCCGTGATCCACCGAGGTGCGGATGAACGGAGGGCCGAGGGTGAGCGCCACGCCGCCGAAGAAATGGTGCAGCTTCAGCGGAATCAGGCCCTGATCGTGATACATGCAAACCACCGCGTCGTACTCGCCGCGAGCCGCCCGGTGAAACAGGCTGTCGGCGGGATGCGGGCCAGAGGCGAGGAGCCCTTTTTTCCTGGCCGCCATGACCGCAGGCGCGATCACCTCTTTTTCCTCCCTGCCGAAGATTCCCTCTTCCCCGGCGTGCGGGTTGAGAGCCGCCACCGCGATCCTCGGGCGGCCGATGCCGAACAGGTCGCGCAGGGCCCGGTGCGCAAGCTCCACTGTCGTTCGGATTCCCGCGCGGGTGAGCTTTCGAGCCACCCGGGTAAAACCCACGTGCCCGGTCACCAGAACTACGCGCAGGGCCTTTCCGATCAGCATCATCCGGACTTCGGCGGTGCGGCTGAGGTCGGCGAGAAGCTCGGTGTGGCCGGGATAATCGTAACCGGCCCGCCTGAGCAGGCTCTTGCTGATCGGCGCAGTCACCATCGCGTCGACCGCGCCGGTCATCGCGAGCCTCGCCGCCACGCAGATGTAGCGGTAAGCGGCGCGGCCGCCCGCGACCGAGGGAACCGCTGGCCTGGAGTCTTTCGCCGCCAGTGCGGAGAGCGGGCAGACGACGAAGCCGGCAGACCCCTGGAGCAGCGAAAGCAACGACTGCCCGTGCTCCCACGGCACGAGCTCCGCCCGGGCTCCCGCCGCTCTGCGCGCCCGCTGCAGGACCGCCCAATCGCCCAGGATCAGCGGATGGCAGGCGCGCCCGATCTCCGGATGATCCAGCGCCTTGAGGATCACCTCCGGACCGATCCCGGCAGGATCGCCCATCGTGATCGCAAGAACCGGTTTGCGCGACATAGACGACCGGCGGTCACCTGCCGGGAGTTCCTCGATTTGCAGATTCGGTGCGAATCCCCGGGCGGTCGCCGCTTGAGATCACCGCTTGAAGGGGTTCAATCGGTCGACGATGGTCGAGAAGAAGCCGCCGGACTCGCTCGCTTCCTGCTCTTTGGGCTCCGGGGGCTGCGCGGCCAGCACGTCGGGGACGTCGTCCGCGGCCTCGGTCGTGAACAGCGGAATTCCCAGGACGCTGACGACGTTCTTTCCGGCCAGCGGGCCACCCTGGCCGTCCTCCTCGAACGGGACCTCTTTGACGATGTAGGAAAAAGGATTGAGGTAGCTCAGGAAGCCGCGCTCCTCCGACCGGCTCGACCGCAGTGAACGGGCCGCCACCAGCGAGTTCATGGTGTCCTCGGTGGTGTCCTCGGGTTTGAACACGACGCCCGGGATCTTGATGTCCACGGTATGCTTGCGCCGCAGATCGGTCTTCAGCCACCGCAAGAATCGCTCCTCCAACGCCTTGGCGTAGAGCTCGTCTTTGATTTTCGGCCCGACGGTCGAAAGCGGCAGCACCGCTCCTTCCTCGCGGGCCTCAAGCTTGACCAGATGCACGCCCATGCTCGTGCGCAGCGGTTTGCTCACCTGCCCCACCGAAAGCCTGTCGAACGCGACCTCCTCGATCGGCTTGAGCAGCGTCCCGCGGCGCACCCACCCGATCTCGCCTCCCTGGTCCGCCCCGGCTCCGTGCGAGTGCTCGCGCGCCAGCTTGGCGAAATCTTCACCGGATGCGATGCGCTGATAAAGCTCTCCGGCCCGGGCAAGGACGGCTTTGGCCTCCTCTTCCGGGGCGTTTTCCGAAAGCGGCAGCAGAATGTGCCGCAGCCGCACCCGGTCCTCCGCCCGGTATTTCCTGGCATTGAGCTTGTAGTAGCGTTCGACGTCTTCGTTCGTGATGTTGATCCGCTGCTTGACCTGCCGGTTGATGAGCGCGCTCTTCTCGAGCTCCGCCTTCACCGCGGCGCGATAACCCGCCAGGGTTTGCCCTTCCCGTTGGAGCGCCGCCTTCAGATCGTCGTCCGAGAGGTGGTTTCGCTTCTTGATCTCCTCGATGTACTGATCGATATCTTCGTCGGAGATCTTGATTCCCGCCGTGCGGATCTCGCCTTCGAGCAGCTTCTCGGTGATGAACTGCTCCAGCACCTCGCGATCGTGGTCGTTGATCTGGTTCAGATCGCCGGAGGGGAAGTCGCGTCCGACTCTGGTCTTGGCGAAACGCGCGACGCTGGAGAGCGTGTAGGGCTCGCCGTCGATCACCGTGACGAGCTGTTCGACGACCCGCGCGTCCGCGGCAGAAGCCAGCAGGAGGGAAACCAGCAGGACGATCAGGCGGTTTTGAATCACGTGCCGCAGCATGAGAAACCCGCCGGGAACGCGCGCTCCAGGCTCAGACGTACCATACTCGGCCCCAAAAGCCAACCTCGCCGATTCGATTTCATGGTCCGCCGCCCCCGACGCCCCGCCCTGTTTCCAGGGCCTTCGGTTCCTCCCCGGGCGTCGGCTGCAACGAAGCGAGCAGCTCGGCTACCTCGGCGACGAGCCGCTTACCGTCCCGGTGGAGTGGAGTGAACGAGAGCCGGCCGTTGGGCGTCAGGCGGTAACCGCCGCGGGGGGCCCGGATGAGCTCCAGGAGCTTCTCGACCCTCACGGGCGACTGCGGGTGGAAGAGGAGAAAAACCTTCCCGTCCGAGACGCTGATCTGCTGTACCAGGTGCTGCCTGAGAAGCCGCCGCAGCTCCATGATCAGAAAAAGATTCTCCACCGGCTCGCCGTAGGGCCCGTAGCGGTCGCGGATTTCCTCCTTCAGCTCTTCCAGCTCTTCCGAGCTGCGCAGGCTCGCCAGCCGCTTGTAGAAATAGAGCCGTTGACTGACGTCCGGAATATAGTCGTCCGGAAAATAGGCCGGGATCCCCAGCCGAATCTCGGGCTCCACCTCGGGGACGACTGCCTCCCCTTTGAGCTCGCGAACCGCGTCGCGCATCATCTCCGTGTAGAGTTCGAAACCGACGGCGGCGATCTGCCCCGACTGCTCGGCGCCGAGGAGGTTGCCGGCCCCGCGGATTTCGAGATCGTGGAGCGCGAGCTTGAAGCCACCGCCGAGACCGTCGAGCTCCTGCAGCGCCCGGAGCCTCTTTTCGGCCTCCGGAGTGATCGCTTTCTCCCCCGGGATCAAGAGGTAAGCGTAAGCGTGGCGGTGCGAGCGGCCGACCCGGCCCCGCAGCTGATAGAGTTGCGCCAGTCCGAACTTGTCCGCGCGGTTGACGATGATCGTGTTGGCGTTGGGGAAGTCGAGTCCGGACTCGATGATCGCCGAGCAAACCAGCACCTGGGTCCGGTTTTCCAAAAAGTCGAGCATCACCCGTTCGAGATCCCGGGGGCGCATCTGGCCGTGAGCCACGGCGAGCTTGGCTTCAGGTACGATCTCCTGGAGCTTGAGGGCGACGCGGTCGATGGTTTCGACCCGGTTGTGCAGGAAAAAAACCTGGCCGCCGCGCTCGAGCTCGCGGAGAATCGCATCGCGGATCAGAGCCTCGTCGTAGCGCGTCACGTAGGTCTGGATCGCGAGCCGATCCGCCGGTGGCGTCTCGATGATGCTCAGATCACGGATGCCGACCAGCGACATGTGGAGCGTACGGGGAATCGGGGTCGCCGTCAGGCTCACCACGTCCACCAGCTGGCGCAGCTTTTTCAACCGCTCCTTGTGCGCGACCCCGAACCGGTGCTCCTCATCGATGATCACCAGCCCGAGATCCTTGAATTCCACGTCTTTTTGCAGCAGCCGATGGGTTCCGATCAGAATGTCGACCTTTCCCCGGGCGGTGTCCTGGAGAATCGCTGCGATTTCCTTCGTCCGGAGGAAGCGGCTGATCATCTCGATGCGGACCGCATGGGTGCGGAAACGATGGCGGAAGGTCTGCAGGTGCTGCTGCGCGAGAATCGTGGTCGGCACCAGCACCGCAACCTGCTTGCCGGCCTCGACCGCGAGAAAGGCCGCGCGCATCGCCACTTCGGTCTTGCCGTAGCCGACGTCGCCGCAGATCAAGCGATCCATCGGCTTGGGCCTTTGCATGCCGGCCAGGGTCTCGTCGATCGCCCGCTGCTGGTCCGGCGTTTCCTCGTACTCGAATCCGGCCTCGAACTCGCGGTAGAGCGAATCGGGCGGGGGGAAGGCGGTCCCGGACCGGGCTTCCCGGATCGCGTAAAGCTTCACCAGCTCTTCGGCCATCGCGAGAACTGATTTGCGGGTCCGGGCCTTGACCTTTTCCCAGCTCGTCCCGCCCAGCCGGTCGAGCGACGGTTTGGCGCCCTCGGTGCCGATGTATTTTTGCACCACGTTGATGCGATCCACAGGCACGTAGAGCCGGTCGCCGCCTTCGTACTCGAGATGCAAGAACTCGCCTTCCACCCCGGCGACCTGGAGGAACTTGAGCCCGCGGTAGATCCCGATGCCGTGGTCGAGGTGAACCACGTAGTCGTCCTGCTTCAACTCGCTGAGGCTGGTGAGAAAATGACTCGGGTGGGCCTTTTTCGGCGGCGCGGCGCGGCGCTTCTGCGTCCCGAAGATTTCGTCGAAGGTGAGAAACGCCAGCCCCGAGCTCGGCAGGCGAAATCCCTGGTTCAGGCGGCCGAGCGTCGCCGTCGGGCCGCGTCGCCCGCCCTCCAGCAAGAGCGGCACCGGATCGGAGCTCAACGTGACGTGGAAGTCGTAATGACCGAACAGCTCGATCAGCCGGCGGGCGTCGGCTTCCGTGGGCGCGACAAAGAAAATTCGCTCCTCGGGCTGCTCCCTGAGCCGCTCCACCAGCGGCGCCAGCGAAGGATCCCTGCCGTGGCGCGCCGCGGACTCGCGTTGAAGCGTACCGGTCAGAAACGAGTCTACGGTCAGCGTCGGCTCGGGCCCGCCGAGCACCGCCAGCGACTCGCAGTGCAGCCGGGAAAACGCGGCCAGCTCTTCACGCCACTGGCGCTCGTCGAGGTAAAGGGCGTCCGCCGCCGGCACCAACCGCCCTTCTTCCCGCGCTCGTGCGTTCCGCTCGCGCGCCAGCTCGGCGAATCGCTCGGCCTCCGCCTCGACCCGGTCGAAGCCGAGCGCAACCACCAGGCTGTCGGCGGGCAGGTAGGAAAACAGCGCCACCAGCTCGGGGTAGAAATACGGCAGCAAGAACTCGATGCCGGGAAAGGCGATCCCCTGCTTCAGGGATTCCAGCAACCGCCCCTGCTCAAGGCGGTCGAGATCCAGCTCCATCGCGCGTTGCCCGAGCTTGCGCGCCACCTCGTCCAGACCGGCCCGCTTGAGCGAGAACTCCTTCATCGGCAGGATCAGAGCCTCCTCGTGCGGCCGCTCCGAGCGCTGGTTGGCGGGATTGAATTCCCGGATCGACTCGAGTCGGTCGCCTTCGAACTCGAGCCGCAGGGGGCGCCCGTACCCGGGAGCAAACAGGTCGACGATGCCGCCCCGGACGCTGAAGTCGCCGCGTTCCTCGACTAGCGGAACGTTTTGGAAACCCCAGTGGGCCAGGTGCTCGATCAGCGCTTCCCGCGGCAGCTCATCTCCCGGAACGAGATACCGGTAAGAGGTCTTAAAGGCATCCCTCGGCAGCATCTTCTGCATGAGCGCCGACGGGGTGGACACCAGAATCGACGCCGGTTCCTCCACGAGCCTGTAGAGCGCTTCGAGCCGTCCCGCCACGCTTTCCGGGTGCGGCGAGAGCTTCTCGAAAGGCAGGACCTCCCAGGGCGGCAGTAGGTGCAGTCGCTTGCGCAGCGGGTTGAGCGACGGCTCCTCGCCGAGGAAAAAGGCGAGGTCGTGGTACAGGTTTTCGGCCGAGCTCGGCGTCGGCGCCACCACCAGCATCGTCCGGCGCTGCACCGCCGCGATCAGCGCGAGGACGTACGCGGATGCGCCTCCCTGCAACCCCTGGATACGCCTGACGCCGCGCCAGCTTCCCTGAAGAAACTCTTCCAGCGTTCGCTTGAGAGAGGAGCTATCCATTCATCGAAACGGCGGGAAACGGCGCAGCTTGATCCGGGGGATGGGCCCGGCACCGCCGGAGCCGGCAGATTCGACGTCATGCGCCCAGCGCTCGAGCGAAACGCTCAGGTCCTTCACTTTGATCGCCAGATAGGAGGGTTGATAATTTTCCAGACGGATGAGGGCCTGGCGGATCATCCGCACCGTTCCGGGAACTTCGCCAAAGTCCACGAAAAGTCGCAAGGCCGCCGCCAGCTGAACGAGCGCTTCGAGAAACGGCTTGTGACGCTCCTCCGTCTCCCGATACAGCTCTTCCCATATCTCGTGCGACTCGAAGTACCGCTGCTCGTTGAACAGACGAACGCCTTCTCGCAGCCGAGCATCCATGAATCTCCCGAAGTTTCAAGGTACCAATTTCGCCCCGGGGCCTCAACCCGGATTCCGGAGCTGGCCCATAAATAACGTTTCCGGCTTTCACATTGAACCTTGCTTACGAACTCGCGAGCCGCTGCGCAATCCGGGCTTGAGGAGAGATACCCCGCGAGGTGGCGGCTTTGCCCGCCGACGCCTTTCCGGTTTGACCCCGGCGGGACAGCGGTGATAAACGAGTTTCATGTCGATCGCGAAGGAGAAACCGGCCATGTCCAATGAGGTCCGCCTGGAAACCGACGTCGTCATCGTTGGCGGGGGAGGCGCCGGGATTCCGGCGGCAATCGAGGCCGCGCGCGCGGGAGCCGGCGTGATCCTTCTGGAGAAAGCGGAGTCGGCGGGGGGTACGGCCGCGATCTCCGGCGGCGGCTGTATGCTGGTCGGCACGCCGCTGCAGCGGTCGCAAGGAATCTCCGACACGCCGGATCTGGCGTTCGAGGACTGGGTGCGCTGGGGTCAGGGCGCGGCGGACGAGACCTGGGCTCGCTTCTATATCGAGCACACGCTGCACGATCTGTATCACTGGGCGGAAAGCTGCGGTGTTCGCTGGGTTGACATGAAGTTCCAGGAGGGCAATCGCGTCCTGCGCTGGCACCGGCCGCAGAACAACGGGCTCGGGCTGATGGCGGCGCTGATCGGAGTCGCCCAATCCCTGCCGAACGTCCGCTTGATGACTTCGGTGGCCGCGGGCAAGCTGCTCCGGCGCGACGGCGCGGTCCGCGGCGTCGCCGCGACGCATCGGAGCGGGCAGAGTTTCGAGGTCTGGGGCAAGGCCGTCGTCGTCGCGACCGGCGGCTTCAACTCCAATCTCGACATGGTTCTGGAGCACCGCCCCGACCTCCGGCCCTTTAAGGTCCTCGAGGGCTCGGGCCTCGAGGCGACCGGCTCCGGCCACAGAATGATCGGCGAGGTCGGCGGCTACTTCACGCACATGGATTGCATCTGGTTCTACGTCTACGCCACGCCCGACTACCGCGATCCCAGGGGCCGCCGGGGACTGGTCTTCCGCCTGACCCCAGGGTACATCTGGGTCAATCAGCAGGGGCGGCGCTTTCACAACGAGTCGCTCACAGGCGGCGCTTCCGCCACACCGGCCCTCCTGCGCCAGAATCCGCCGCACGCCTGGGCGATTCTCGACACTCCGATGACGGCCAAGATGGAAGTCGCGGATCCCTACTACCGGACCGGCGACGAGGTCGACCGCGCGAAGATTCAGGAGCTGCTCGACAACTCCCCCTATATCCGCAAGGCGGACACCCTCGCCGAGCTGGCGCGGAAGATCGAGGTCGACCTGCCGACTTTTCTGGGTGAGATCGAACGCTACAACCGCGCGTTCGACGAGGGACTGGAGCGAGAGCCGGCCTTCGGGAAATCGCTCAAGCTTTCGAAGAAGTTCGACACGCCCCCCTACTACGCCGTGCAGCTCTTTCCGCTGGCGCGCAAGAACTTCGGCGGCGTCAAGACCGATCTTCGATGCCGCGTGCTGGACAAGCATTTCGAGCCGATCCCGGGCCTGTACGCCGCCGGCGAGGTGGCCGGGATGGCGGGCGGTCACATCAACGGCAAGGCGGGGCTGGAAGGAACCATGCTCGGCCCCTCCATTTTCAGCGGCCGCGTGGCCGGCGCATGGGCGGCTCACGAGGCGGGCTTCGGCCCCGGATTCATCGGCAAGCCAAACCGCGGGTAGACGGCGCGACGTTCATGACGGGCGAACTTCGCCAAACCGCCGGAGAAAGTCGCCGGGTGCGGGGTTATTGCGCGCTTTGCACGGCTCACTGCGCCACGATTGCGACCGTGGAAGCCGGGCGCGTGGTGCGTCTCGACCCCGATCCCGATCACCCGAACGGCGGCGTGATGTGCCTCAAGGGAAAAGCCGCTCCTGAGCTCGTCTACAGCCCGCAGCGACTCAACCATCCGCTCAAGCGGAGCCGCCCCAAGAGCGACGCCGATCCCGGTTGGCGACGCGTGAGCTGGGACGAAGCCCTGGACGACATCGCGGCCCGTCTGGCGGCCGTCCGCGAGCGCCACGGAGCCAGGGCGGTTGCGCTTGCAAAGGGAACCCGCAGCGGCACTTCGGTTGACGATGCCGAGCGCTGGCTCGGCCGCTTTCTCTACCTCTTCGGGAGCCCCAACTGGGTGTCGACCACGCACGTCTGCAACTGGCACAAGGACACCGGCTTCGCCTACACCTTTGGAACCAACCTGCCCACGCCCGACCTGGAGCACAGCAAGAGCTTTCTCCTCTGGGGTCACAACCCGAGCTCGACTTCCCTCATCCTTGCGCGTGACATCGTCGCCGCGCGCAAGCGCGGAATGAAGACCGTCGTGATCGACCCGAGACGGATCGGCATCGGCGCCAACGCCGATCTCCTGCTCCAGGTCCGGCCGGGGGCGGACGGAGCGCTCGCGCTGGCGCTCATCCATTGCTTCATGGAGGAAAGCTGGTACGACGCCGAGTTTGCGCGGCGCTGGACCAACGGCCCGTTCTTGATGAAAAAGGACGGGGCGCTCGTTACGGAAGCCGATCTCGTCCCGGACGGGTCGCCCGCCCGCTTCGTGGTATGGGACGAAACCAGGGACGCGCCCGGGGTTTACGACCCCGCTTGCGGGGGCTTCGACCGCGACGGCATCCGGCCGGCCCTCTTCGGCGTTCGCGACCTGCGCCTGAACGGACGGACCGTGCCGTGTACTCCGGTCTTTGCCGCCCTCGCGGGGATGGCGGCGCGGTACTCGCCCGAACGCTCGGAGGCGATCACCTGGGTCCCGGCGGCGCAGGTCTGGCAGGCGGCGCTGCTGCTCGCGCACAATCGGCCCGTGAGCCTCTATATGTGGAACGGGCTCGGACAGCACACCAACGCCACGCAAACGAGCCGCGCCGTCGCGTGCCTCTACGCCCTCATGGGCGACTACGACCGCGTCGGCGGCAACGTCGTCTTCCCGCGAACGCCCGTCAACGACGTCGGCGGCAAGGAATTCTTGCCGAAAGCCGCCGCCGAGGCGCGCATCGGACGGGAGCGAAAACCGCTCGGCCCGCCCGCCAGACCGGGCAACTGCACCGCCTACGATCTTTTCACGGCGATTCTCGAGGAACGCCCCTACCCCGTCAAAGCGCTGCTTAACTTTGGCTCCAACTCGATTCTCTCCAACGCCGATCCGCACCGCGGCCGGGAGGCGTTGCGCGCGCTGGAGTTTGCGGCGGCCGTCGATCTTTTCATGACCCCTACGGCGGAGCTTTGCGACTATGTGCTGCCGGCGACGAGCTTCCTGGAGATGTCGAACCTTGCGACCGGCTTCGAGCACCGGCGGGCGGGTAAGACCCATCTGCAGTATCGACCGGCCGTCGTCGAACCGCTCTTCGAGCGCCGCTCGGATACCTGGATCGTTTTCGAGCTCGCCAGGAGGCTCGGCCTCGGCGAGCAATTCTGGGATGGAGATATCGAAGCGGGCTACCAGCACGAGCTCGAACCCTCCGGCATCACGCTCGAACAGCTGAAGCGCCATCCGGGGGGAATCTCTCTTCGGCTCGAGCCCGGCTACGAAAAGCACGCGCGGAAAGACGCAAGCGGAAGGCCGCGGGGATTTTCCACGCCGTCGAGAAGAGTGGAGCTGTATTGCCATACTTTCGCTGCGCACGGTTTTCCGCCCCTGCCGCAATACGTCGAGCCGGCTCTGAGTCCCTTGAGCCGCCCGGATATCGCGGCGGAGTATCCCCTGGTGCTCACCAACGCCAAGGTAACGACCTACGTCCACAGCCAGCTCCGGGCGCTCCCCGGGCTGCGCAAGGCGTCACCCGAGCCCGCGGCGGAAATCCATCCCGAGACCGCCGAGCGTTACGGTGTTGCGCCGGGCGGCTGGATGATGGTGGAGACTCCCCGGGGAGCGATCACGGTGCGAGCCCGCGTCACCGAGAACATCGTTCCTGGAGTCGTCTGCTGCCAGCACGGCTGGTGGCAGGAGTGCAGGGTCCTGGAGCTGCCCGGCTACGATCCCTACGAGCGCTGCGGCGCCAACCCCGCAACCCTCGTCGGGTCCGACCTCACCGACCCCATCAGCGGCTCCCTGCCGCATCGCTCCTATCTCTGTCGGATCAGACCGGTACCCTAGGCGTGCGCCGCCGCCTTTCCCGTTCCCGGCGGCGGGATGACAAGCGCGAGTAGCGCGGAGCCCACGAGCGCAACGGCAAAGAGAACGAACGAGAGCATGTAGCTTCCGGAAACGTCGAACAGGAAGCCGAAAAAAGGCGCGCCGGCGGCGCCGAAGCCGTTGGTGACCGACATTCCCAGCCCGCGCACAAGCCCCAGCGACCGGCGGCCGTAGTAGGCCGCCCAGATCAGCTCCTGCAGCACCCAGCTTCCGCCCAACCCGATCCCGTAGAAAAAAAAGCCGGCGTAGATGGCCTCGACACGCGCCGTCGCGATCGCGCCCCCCAGCCCGGCCGCCTGGACGAAAAACATCACCATGATGCAGCGGCGGATTTCCATCCGCTCGCTCAGAAAACCCCATGCCAGGGTCGAGGCGAGCTGGGTCGAAGCTATGAGGCTCAACGCCGTCGCCGCGGTGACGGCGGAGTGGCCGATGTCCAAGAGGTAGGCGAAGACGTGAAGGTTCAGGCCGGCAATCCCCACGTTGGCGATGCCGAACATGAAGCAAATCACCCAGAACGTGGCGCCGCGAAGCACCTGCGCTCGGCTCCAGACCGCCTCTTCTGCGGAAAGCGCATCCGCCCCGGAGGGCAAACGAGCGGCGCCTGCGGCGGCACCGGTCGAGGGCGGTTCGGGGGCGCCGTCGGGCCAGAGCCCCATCTCCTCGGGACTGCGGCGCATGAACAAGACGGCGGGGATCACCACGAGCGCCACCGTGACGACGCCGAATATGCCCCAGGTCTGCCGCCAACCGACCCAAGCGAACAGCGCCGCGGTAACGAACGGGATGCCGACCTTGGACAGCCCCTGGCCAAGGCTCGCCATCGCGATCGCGCGCCCCCGCATGCGCACGAACCAGCGCGAGATCGTCACGGTCACGACCATGTGGCACATGAAGACGCCGCCGACGGTCACGAACAGCCACCGCACGAGAAGGAACTGCCAGAAGGCCGTAACCTGACCGAGAAGAAGAAAGCCGCATCCGGCAAGCAGCGCGCCGCCGGCCATCAGCCACCGTCCGCCGTAACGGTCCACGAGCGGCCCCACGAAGGGGGCGACTGCGGCGCCGATGAGGATCTCCCCAGAACGGAGCAGGGAAAACACGCCGCGGGAGACGCCGAGATCCTCGGTCAGCGGGCGCAAAAAAACGCTGAGCGTGCTCGAGAGGTGGAACGCGCACACGAGGTGGGCGAGGAAACCCACCGCGACGATGACCCAGCCGTAGAAGAAAAACGGCCTGCTCGGAGGCGATCGTCGGCCCGGGCTCATCCCGAATTCCGCAGTTGCGATTGACGCGGGACGCCGGGAGCACCTTGCGGGCCACGAAGACGATGGATCGGCGCCCCGCAGCAGGTATCGATCGGGATAGCTCGATGAAAGCCGGTGCTCGACCGTCTCGAAGCGCAAGAACCGCCAAATCTCGCGTTCCTGCCTCTCGGCTGCTCCAGGGTCGCCTCTCGCCTTGTCGGCTCAGCCGCGAAATCGCGATTCATGCTCGAACGTCGGGGTTTCGGCGCGAATTTTTCAGGCCGGCAAGAAACGCTCCGCGCCGGCAGGGGAGCGGCCGTCGCGCCGCATCCGGCGCAGACGCGACCGCGGCCGCGAGCTCGTCCAGAGGGTCTCGGACAGCGGGCCTCACGCGCCGGAATCGCCGAAGAGGCTTAGTTGCGGAGAACTCGACGGTCGCCGGAAGTGTTTCACCGCCAGCTCCGGCCAGCGCTTTTCTATGCCCGCCTTCTTGCAGGCCAGCCGAAAGATACCGGCCATCTGCTCGGCGAAGATCCCTTCGCCGCGCATCCGGGTGCCGAAGTCCGGGTCGTTCAGCTTCCCTCCGCGGATCGCCCGGATACGGTTGAGAATCCTTTTCTTGCGTTCGGGAAAATGGATTTCCAGCCAGCGCTCGAACAGGGACTTGACCGAAAACGGCAGGCGCAACGCCACGTAGCCTGCGAACGTCGCTCCGGCTTCGGCCGCCGCCGACGCAATCGCCGGCGCCTCGCAATCGGTCAACCCGGGGATCATGGGCGCCTGCAGGTAACCGACGGGGATCCCCGCGTCGGCGAGCGCCCGGATCGCTGCCAGACGCCGGCCCGGAGCGGAGGCCCTGGGCTCCAGCGCGGCGGCCAGCCTGGGGTCCAGTGTCGTGAGCGAAACCGTGACGGCGGCGCAGTCGAACCGCGCCAGCGCGGATAAAACGTCGATGTCGCGGGTCACGAGGAAGTTCTTGGTGACAACCATCACCGGGTTGCGGAACTCCGCCAGAACCTCCAGACAGCGCCGCGTCAGCAGGAACTTCTTCTCGGCCGGCTGGTAACAGTCCGTGACGCCGCTCATCGCCAGCACCTGCGGCTGCCATTTCGGATCGGCCAGCTCCCGCCGCAGCAGTTCCGGGGCTTCGTGCTTTACCAGGATCCGCGTTTCGAAGTCGAGGCCGGAGGAAAAGCCGAGGTACTCGTGGGTGGGACGGGCGTAACAGTAGACGCAGCCGTGCTCGCAGCCGCGGTAAGGATTGATGCTGGCGGCGAAGCCGACGTCGGGACTGTCGTTGTAGGCGATGATCGTGCGGGAAGCGTCGGCGAGAAATTCCGTTTCCGGCGCCGGGCTTTGGTCCCCGTCGGCCGGCTCGGGAAGACGTTCCAGCGTCTCGAAGCGGTTCTTCGGGTTCCCCGCCGCTCCGCGACCGCGCACCGGAGGCGGCTTCATCCGCGCGGCGTCAAGCGCCCGCCTGCTGCGGCGCTCCCGTGCTCTTGCGGGCGGCCGCGGATTTGGCTTCCCGGGCGAGATTCCGAGTCAACCGCTTGAGGAGCTTGATCTTTCGACGGATCGCCCTGAGCTTTTCCCGATCCGGCGACGACGCCAGCATTTCCTCCTTGCGCTTTTTCAACGCCCGGATGTCCTGCTTGACGGCGTGAATCGCGCTGATGTCCTTGTGGGTCTCGCCCAGCGGGATGCCCTTGGCCTTGGCGATCGCCTCGATCAGCTCCTCCTTCTCCATCCCGCCGACGCCCTTGAGATCGGTCTCCTGTTTGGCGAGATCGCGCAGCTTCGGCAACGTCATCCGCTGCAGGTCCTTCAGCTCCATGCCGGAAAACCTCCCTTTGACAACCTAAGGTCTGCTAGCATATTTTGCCTTAAACCGAAATGGCCGCGCCGCGCAAGATCCGTCCGCCTTCGACCGCGCAAAAGGCCCGCGTCAAGCAAATCCTCGCACGCCTCGAGCGCACCCACCCGGACGCCAAGCTCGACCTCGAGTTCAAAAATCCGCTCGAGCTCCTTGTCGCGTTGATCCTGGCGGCGCAGGCGCGCGACGATCTGGTCAACCAGGTCACGGCCGACCTGTTCCGGCGTTATCGCACGGCCGACGACTACGCCCGCGCCCCCCTGGAGCAGCTGGAACGGGACCTGCAAAGGATCAATTTCTATCGCAACAAGGCGCGGTCGATTCAGAACTGCTGCAGGGAGCTGGTCGAACGCTTCAACGGAAAGGTCCCCGACCGCCTCGAAGACCTGCTGTCGCTGCCCGGCGTGGGAAGAAAGACCGCGAACATCCTCCTCGGGAACGCGTTTCACCGTCCCGCCATCGGCGTGGACACTCACGTGATGCGCCTGTCGCAGCGGCTCGGGCTGACGCGCCATACGGACCCCGACAAGATCGAGCTCGATCTCGTTTCGCTGGTTCCCGCGCCCCGGCGGGTCCGCTTCTGTCATCTGCTGCAGTACCACGGGCGGAGGGTATGCACCGCCCAAAAACCGCGCTGCCCGCAATGCTCCATCCGCGCGCTCTGCCCTTACCCGGGAAAGACGGTCGCCTGAGCCGATGCTCGAAAGCTTGGAAAGCCTGGCGAACGGCTTTGCAGTGGCGCTCCAGGCGAAAAATCTTCTCTACTGCTTTCTCGGCGTTACGATGGGCACGCTCGTTGGCGTCCTTCCGGGTATCGGGCCGACCGCGACCGTCGCTCTGCTGTTGCCAGCAACCTTCAAGCTCGACCCGGTCTCGGCCCTGATCATGCTGTCGGGCATCTGTTATGGAGCCATGTATGGAGGATCGACGACCTCGATCTTGCTCAACATTCCCGGAGAAGCCTCCTCGGTCGTGACCTGTCTCGACGGTTATCAGATGGCCCGCCGGGGCCGGGCGGGGCCGGCTCTCGGGATCTCGGCCTTCGGCTCTTTCATTGCAGGAACGGTCAGCATACTGGGCTTGATCGTTCTCGCCCCGACGCTCGCCGAGCTCGGACTGAAATTCGGCCCTCCGGAATATTTCGCCTTGATGGTGATGGGGCTCACCGTAGTCGCTTATCTCGCCAGAAAGTCGATGGTCAAGGCGCTCATGATGGCGGTCTTCGGGATCGTTCTGGGATGCATCGGTCTGGACCCGATCACGGGCACTGCCCGTTTCTCATTCGGTCTTCTGGAGCTCACCGACGGCATCGCTCTCGCCCCGATGGTCATGGGACTCTTCGGCATCGCCGAGGTCTTGGAGAATCTCGCCGCCCGGGAAAGACCGGCCGTTTTTCCCGGGCCGATCAAGGGATTGTTTCCCGACCGCGAAGACTGGCGGCGCTCTCTGGGGCCGATTGCCCGAGGATCGGTCCTGGGATTTTCTTTGGGTCTGTTGCCCGGCGTCGGGGCGATCGTTCCCCAGTTTCTGAGCTACGGTCTGGAAAAGAGGCTCTCGGCGCATCCCGAGCGCTTTGGCAGCGGCGAGATCGAGGGAGTCGCGGCCCCGGAGGCGTGCAACAACGCGGCAGTCGGCGGCACGTTCATTCCCCTCCTGAGCCTCGGTATTCCCTCCAACGCGATGACGGCGATCCTGCTCGGCGCCTTGATGATCTACGGCCTCACCCCCGGGCCGCTACTGATCAAGAATTCTCCGGATCTTTTCTGGGGCGTGGTCGCCAGCATGTACATCGGCAACTTCCTGCTCCTGATTCTCAACCTGCCGCTGATCCCGCTCTGGGTTAAGATCCTGCGCATTCCGTACCCCTACCTGTCGTCGTTCATCATCCTTTTCTGTCTGATCGGCGCCTACAGCCTCAACAACAGCCCCACGGATATCTACGTGGCGGTGCTCTTCAGCCTCGTGGGCTTGCTGATGAAAAGGTTCGAGTTCGAGTCGGCTCCTCTCGTGCTGGCCTTCGTTCTGGGCCCGCTGCTCGAGACCGCTCTCAGGCGGTCCTTGATCCTCTCGGACGGGAGCTTTGCGATTTTCGCCGATCGACCGATCGCTGCTGCCTTTCTTGTGTTCTCGGTTTTTGTCCTTGTCCTGCCGGTCTTCGGCAGAGTAGGATTGGGGCGCGGCCTGAGTGAAGAAGATTAGGATCGACACGGACGTCGCAAGCGGCCTGTTCTGGCTCGCCGTGGCGTGGTGGGTTTGCCGGGGCGGCCTGCAGCTCGGCTTGGGCACGCTTACCGAGCCGGGTTCCGGTTTCGTCTTCTTCTGGTCGGGAATCATTCTCGGGGGTCTGGCGATCGCGCTCGTTCTTGCAACCCTGGCGGGCAAAAATGCGCCGGCTCCCGTTGCTCCGGGGGTGCGCTGGCGGAAGATCTTCGGGATTCTCGCAGTGCTCGTGGCTTACGGCCTGGTTCTCGAGCGGGTCGGCTTCATCCCGGCGACGTTCGGGCTGTTTGTTTTCTTGCTGCGATTGAGCGATGAGACCCGTTGGGGGATGATCGTGGCGACGAGCGGCGCCACATCGCTCGGCACGTTCGCTTTGTTCGACCTCTGGCTGAAAATCAGGCTCCCCAGAGGATTTCTCGGTTTTTAGACCAAGGAGGAACCATGAATCCGTTCAGGACGGCGACCCTGTCTGCAATCGTTGCGATCACCACTGCGCTCGGACCGTTGTGCGGGGCGGGCCGGGCGCAGGAGAAATACCCGTCTCGGCCGGTCGAGATGATCGTCGCCTTTCCCGCCGGGGGTTTCGCCGACATCACCGGACGAATCTTCGCCGAAGAGCTGTCCAAGACCTTGAAGGCTTCTATCGTACCCGTCAACAAGGCCGGCGCTGCGGGAAGCGTCGCCGCGACGGGCATGCTCAACACGCCCAAGGACGGCCACACGCTTCTGGTCAACACACTGGGAGGAATGGTCCTGGCGCCGGTGGTGCTCGCCAACGTGACGTACGATGCCAGCCGGGACTTTTACCCGATCGCGCGGATCACCTCGGCGCCCGACGGGATCGCGGTCCGTGCCGAGTCGCCTTACAAGAGCCTTCAGGAACTGATGGAAGCCGCCAGGAAAAACCCCGGCAGGCTCGCCTATGCGACGGCGGGGACCGGCGTCGGCGGCCACTTCAACTCGGTGATCCTGTCGCAGCACACCGGCATCAGGATCAAGCACGTGCCGTATAAAGGAGGCGGCGAGTATATCCCGGCGCTTCTGGGAGGCCACATCGATTTCGTGGTCGGTACCGCGATCGCCACGCTGCCGCACGAGAAAGCGGGCAGAATCCGAACCCTGGCGTTGATGGGGCGAAGCAAGATGAAGGCCCTGCCCGAGGTGCCGACGACCGCCGAGCTCGGGATCCCCGGCGATTATCTCGACAGCTGGGCGGGCTGCTTCGTCGTTGCAGGAACGCCGAAGCCGATCATCGACACCCTGGTCGCCGCCGCGGAGAAGGTGGTCAAGTCGGCCGATTTCTCGTCGCGCATCGAAAAAACCGGCGGCGTGGTACAGCACGTCGGGCCCGGCGATTTTCGTACCGTCATCGAGCGGGAAAAGAAAACCGCCCTCGAGGTTGCCAAGAAGGAGGGATTGCTGAAGTCCGTCAAATAGCCGCGCCGGCCGGGCTCCGCTCCTCGCGTGTTGTCCTGCCGTAACGTTGTGCAATGGATCCCTCTGGACTCCTTTTGCTCGCGGCGATCCTCGTGCTCGCCGGTCTTGCAGGCCTGTTCCTGCCCGCGATTCCCGGCGCTCCTCTGATTTTTGTCGGCCTGCTGCTGGCCGCATGGGCCGAGGGGTTCGCCTACGTCGGCTGGTGGACGCTGGCGGCTGTGGGGCTGCTCGCGCTGCTCGCATCCGGCGTCGATTTCTGGGCGGCCATGTACGGCGCCAGGCGATTCGGCGCTTCGCGCGGCGCGATCGTCGGCGCGCTGCTTGGCGCCATCGCCGGGATCTTCGCCGGCTTTCCGGGGGTTTTCTTCGGGCCGTTCATCGGCGCCGTGGTCGGCGAGCTGCTCGCCCGCCGCAAGCTTTCCGACGCGGCCCGTGCGGGATTGGGCGCCACGGTCGGCCTCGTCATCGGCGCCGCCCTGAAAGTTGCGCTTGCCATCTCGATGATCGGAATTTTCCTGATCGCCCGCTTTTTTTAGGGGGCACGTCAGCGCATCGCGGCCGCGAAGCCGCGCAGCGTTTCTTCCCTGCTTCCCCCGGGCGCGCTGTAAGGGATGATCGCGACCTGCTGGATGCCGGTTCTGCTCAGCCGCTCGATCTGCCGGCGGCACTCGGCGACGGTGCCGGCGACCGCGAACTTGTCGACGAGCCAGTCGGGGATGACTTCGGCGTGGTTCGCTTCCTGATCCATGTGGTGGTAGTAATCGTAAGTCCGGCGGATCTCGGCGAGCACCTTTTGCTCCTCGGGATCGAGCACGTACGGGAGCGGATGGGCGACGACCCGGGCCACGTGGGCTTTGACGGCGTCCCTGGCCGGAGCCCGGTCCGAAACGGCGCACGGAACCCATAGAACCAGCCGGATGTCCTCCAGCTTTCGGCCTGCGGACCTCGCCCCGGCCGCGATTCTTTCTTTCGCGTGCTCGATGTACTCGTCGGCCACGCCGACCAGGACGATGACCCCGTCGGCGACGCGTCCGGACAGCTCGAGCATCCTGGGACCGCTCGCCGCCACGTAGATCGGCAGCGCGCGCCCGCAGGAGTGCAAGAGCCGGATGCGGCCGGTTTCGAGCTCGACTTCCTTTCCGCAAAAAAGGTCACGGAGCTGCTGCAGGCTCCTTTCGAAGAACGATAGCTTCGCCGGCTTCATCCCCATGGTCTCGACCGAGCTGTCGCCCAGTCCGATGCCCACGATCATGCGGCCCGGCGCGCATTCCTCGAGCGTTGCATAGGCGCTGGCGACGACCGACGGGTGGCGCGTCAATGGATTGGTCACCCCGGTCCCGATCTTGACGCGGCTGGTGTTCAGGGCGATCGCCGTCATGTTGACGTATGCTTCGCGCCAGATCAGATGTGAGTCGCCCACCCAGACCGACTCGAAGCCGAGCTCCTCCGAAAGCTTCGCCAGCTGGATCATTTTCCCCAGCGGCTCGGTCGGAAAAAGGCCGACGCCGAAATCAAGACCGTTCACGAGGATTCCCTCCCTCACCGAGTTCGCTGGCGCTCCGCTCCGGGGGTGGCGTTTGCTGGCTGCGGCCCGAGACCCGAACGACGCCGTCGATGATCACGTGCGAGATGCCCGGCAGATCCCCTTTGGAAAACGAGTCCAGGGCGTCCCTCGCCACCGAGCCCGTGATCTTGTGCAGCAGAACGACGTCGGCCGGGCGGCCTTCCTCGATAATGCCGACGTTGAGGTCGTGCGCCCGCCCGACGTTCCCGGTCGCCATGCAGATCGCTTTTTCCGGCTCGATCTCGCCCACCGACGAAAGAAACGCGATCTCGCGCAACATCGCCCGCGGCACGATTCCCGTGCCGCCCGGCGTATCGGTGCCGATCAACACCCGGTGATGCAGCCCCCGGGACCTGACGGCGCGGGCCAGCACCAGCGCCAGACGGTAGTTGCCCGACGTGCAGATTTCCATCGCGCAATCGGTCTCCTCGGCGATCCGCAACATGTCGTCCTCGGACATGGGGATCGGCCCCCCGGTGATGTGGCCGATGATATCGGGGCGAAGACGCCGCACGATGTCGAATCCGGCGATCTGGCTCACGCCCGACCGAGACACCCCCCCGGAATGGATTTTGACCTTGATGCCGCGCTCCCGCGCCCAGCGGACGTAGCGTTCGGCTTCGCCGTCGGGCAACAGGCTGTAGTCGTAAAAGATAAACTTGACGAGCTTGATCCCCGCGGCGCGAATCTCGTCGAAGTCCGCCTCCCTCAACCCGGGCACGAGCAACAACGTGCCGGCGAAGACCTTGACCCCGGACGGGCGCAGGGCGTCGTAGCAGCGCTTCGTCACGAGCGCCAGCGAAAGCGCAGTGCGGGCGTCCGGCGGCAGAGGCAGACCCGGCAAGTGCAGCTCGCCGGCAGAGATCAGAGAGGTCACACCCCCGTGCATGTAGTTGGTGATCCAGCCGAGCGAGTTCTGTGCCGGCGTGTATTCTCCGATGGAAGGATGCGAATGGGAGTCGACCAGGCCGGGGATCACCGTGATGCCCCGGGCGTCGATCACCCGGTCGGCCGCGCGCTCGATGCCGTTGCCGATCTCGGCGATGACCCCGCGCTCGATGTATATCGAGTCGGCGGCCCGCAGGGGCCGTTGCAGATCCCCGGTCACCAGCGTCCCGACGTTCTTGAGCAACAAAGAAGACATGAGCCTTTTTGCCCGGGCGCCACTATAGCAGACGGACCCCGGGAGTAAACCCCGCCGCTTTTTGCGGGGCGAACAGCTCGGCGACCACGACCCGGATCGCATCGCGGTGCGCCTCCGCGGCGTGGGCCGCGCTCGCGCCGGAGATCGCGCGCCGAATCTCGTGTCGCCAGAGCAGCGCGCCGTCCGCGATCCTGACCAGCGTCCAGTCGACCGCGACGCTGGTCAGGCCCCTCGGCTCCACGCGCCAGCGACGGATCTCTCCCAGAAGCAACGTTCCGGACAACCCGGCGCGTCGCGCCGTTTCCGCCGCGCGCGACGGCGCGGCCGGGAAGTCGCTCAAGCGGGCATCGAAAAGCTCAGGCAGCGAAGCGGAGATCCCGCGGCGCTGGAGCTCCGACTGGACCGCGGCGCGCAACAGCTCCATGACCGTCGCGCGACTTGCCGGAGAGCCTTTTCCCGCCATCTCCGCCAGGGACTGAAAAGGATTGCCGGACGGCAGGCGCAGCTCGAGCGGGGTTGCGTTTTTTACCGGCGAGAGCCAAACCGGCCCCTTCCCGAGCGCCGCTTCGGGAAACGGCGGCGACGGAAGCGGGGCGCAACCCACGTTCATCCCCGCCGCGAGCAGGCAGACGACCACGGACGCAACGCTCGCACGAATGCGAAGCCGCTTCAAGCCGTGACTCGCGAACACCGCGAGGCATCCGATCACGACATCCGTAGGGCCCAGGGGCAGATCCAGGATGACCGATGCGTAGAACCCGCCGACCGCGATCAGCAAGCCGAGCAGCGACGAGGACCAGAGAAAGACGGTCATCCCCTGGACCAGCGGGCGCGCCGCCAGCGGCGGCAGCACCATCAGGCCGAAGATGAGCAGCGGCCCCGCCATGATGACGCCGACCGCGATGCTGATTCCGGCGAGCGAATAAAACACCAGCGTCCAGAAGATGCTGCCTCCTTTGAGCAGGAAGGCGAGATCGCGGTCGAATGCGGTCAGCAGGAACTCACGGCGGAAAAGAATCAGGCAAAACAAGACCGCCGCGAAGACGCCGATCAAAATCCGCACCTCGGCTGGTGAGAGCGCGATGACCTCGCCCTTCAACATGCTCAAGATCTCCACCTCGCCCGCGGGATTGAAGACGATGAACAGGATCGTCAGCGCTCCCGCGAACGCATACGCGGCCGCCAGCCGCGCCTCGGTCGATCCGCCGCCGCGCTGCTCGAGAAACGCGGAAATCCCCATGCCGAGCAGCGTGAAGAGCAACGATCCCCCCAGCCCCAGGCTGCGGTGGTGCGGCTGGAAGGCTGGCGCGAACCCGCTCTGCTGCACCCAGAAGGCGAAAGCGACCCCGGCCGCGGCGATCTGGGGAAGGGTCAGGCCGAGAAAGAGCGCCCGGCGCAGGATGAGCTGGGTGCCGAGGAGAGGGAAAACGACCGCCAGCACCGCGCTGGCGAGCAGCGCTGGAAAGAGGAGATGCGACGGATCGAGATAAGCGAGAAAGCCGGTCATGGCGTCGTCCTTCGAGCTCCGCCTTCCCAGCGCATCCCGCCGTGATCCAGGCAAAGGACGCGGTCGCAGATGCTCTGTACCAGGGGAGCGTCGTGGCTGCAGAGCAGGATCGCCAGCCCGTCCCTGCGGTTGACTTCCTGCAGCAGCTCGATAATCGCCTTTTGGGATTCCTGATCGACGCCGGTCAGCGGCTCGTCCAGCACCAGGAGCTTCGGACCGACCATCAAGGCCCGGGCGATCAGAATCCTCTGCTTCTGGCCGCCCGAGAGGGAAAAGAAAGGTTTTCCCGCAAGGCGGCGCAGTCCCACCTGCTCCAGGGCGGCCGCGGCCCGTTGCTTTTCCGCAGCGCTCATGAGCTGCGAGGGCTTCAGGCGCCCGTACGCTCCCATCTCGACGATCTCCGCGGCGCTCAGCGGAAAGCTAGCGTCGAGAACGGTGCTCTGCGGCACGTAGCCGAGATCGGAGAGCGAGCAACGGCGCTCGAGCGATCCGCCGAGCACCGGGAGCAATCCGAGGATCGAGCGCATGAGCGTGGTCTTCCCCGACCCGTTCGGTCCCGCCAGGCCGATGAACTCTCCGTGACGGAGATCGAACGTAATCCCTGAAAGCACCACGTGCGATCCGTAGCCTACGGCCACGTCGCGAAGAGAAATCAAGGGTGCGGGCTGGCTCAAGCGCGGCTCCCTGGATCAGACGCCGGGAAGGTCGGACGAGCCTTCGGGCTTCTGAACGATCGTACCGCCGCAAAGCGGCAGGGTTGAAACGTCTCGGACCGAGCGACCGGGCTCCGGTGTCTACGCGCCAACAGATTCACGGGTCACCACGCTCAGACGCCTTGAAGCGCCGCGATCAAACGATTCAGGTTGTGATCGATCAGCTTGATGTAACTATCGTACTCGGGCGCACCTCCCGCCATCGTGGGAAGCTTGAGCGCTTTGGCTCCCGTCTGGCTCGCGAGCTGCCGCGGAATCCGGTCGCTTTGCGGCCCGTACAGAATCAGCTGGACTTTCTCGCTCCGCATCTTCTGCGTGAGGCTCACCAGATAGTTGGGAGTGGGCTCGATTCCCGGCCTGAGCTCGATCGTCCCTGCCAGCTCCATCCCGAAGCGCCTTGCGAAATAGCTCCACTCCAGGTGATAGGTCACTGCCTTGACGCCTTTCAGGCGGCCCGCGGACTTGTGCCAGACCGCAATCCACCGGTCGAGCTCGGCCAGATAGGCGGCGAGGTTTTTCTCGAACGCCGGGCGGTGTTGGGGAAAATTGCGCGCCAGCCCTTCGGCGATGTTGCGGGCGATGATCTTGCCGTTGAGCGGGTCCAGATTGTAATGGGGATTTCCCTTGGGGTGGATGTCTCCTTCCGAGCGGTCGATGAGAGCCGGAGGGTCCAGGACGGCGACCCCGGCGGAGCAGTCGACATATCCGGGGTGTCCGGGCAGGATTCTCGGGTTCGAGGCGACCTCGAGCAATGACGGCAGCCACGCCGCCTCCAGATCGAGTCCCATGACGATCAGCAAGTCGGCCCGATTGAGCTTGGGGACGAAGCTCGGCTTGACCGGGACGTTGTGCATGAACTCGACGCCGCGGGCCAGGCTCTCCACTTCCACCAGCTCCTTGCCGATTTGCTTCGTGATGTCGGCCAGGTCCGGGATCGAAGCGATCACCCGGATGCGCTGCGCGTGCAGCGGCTCGACCGAGACGGCGACGAGCGTCAGCGCCGCCAGGCCGATCAGATATCCCTTCGTCGAACGAGCCATGGTCATCTCCTTCGAGCGCCGCTCAACGGGCGCGGAAACCGTGCGTATGGGAACCGAGCAGCGTCGTCCATTGCAGGAAAAACTGGTGTCCTCGCTCGGCCGGATCTTCGCGGACCTTGTCGTCGAGGAACGTGTATTGAAAGCGCAGCCGGTTGAACTCGCTGAGGTTCCAGGTCACGAACGGCGAGAAGCCGACGGTCTTTTTCCCGGGGCTGACGAGACTCGGCGCGTGATCGAAGAGAAAGCCCGCAGCCCATTCACGGCTCAGCCTGGCTTCCGCGTAGGCGTAGCCGCCCAGCGCCTCCGCCCGACGCGCCCCAGAAGCGCGTTCGACCCGCTCGCTGTTGCCCAGGAGCTCCCCGCCCAGAACGAGCCCCTCGTAGAGCAGGCTCGCGAGCGGCTGATAGCGATAGGTGAGGTCGATCCCGCTCAAGGATCGGTGGCCGCCCTGGAGGGCCCCGGAGAAGCGAATCGATGGCGTGTAGGCAAGGCTCGCCCCCAGCTCGAGGCTGTGGCTGTCCGCCAGATCGAAATAGGTCTGAAGGCGCCCCAGGTAAGTGAAGCGGCTCCAGGCGCTCGGTTTCGTCCCGTCGAGCCGTTCGTTTCCATCGCCGATCTTGTTGTATCCGCCCAAGGTGCCCCGCAGAAAGAAAGAAGTGGGGAAAAGATAGCTGAGCTCGGCGCCGTCCGCCTTCGACTCCCCTCCGATCAGCCGCTCCACGGAAAGCGGAAAGTTCACAAACGGCAACTGGTCCCGGTGAAACTTCGGGAGCCGCCCGAAATCCGCGAAGAACCGCCCGCCCCGCGCAGTCAGGTTCCACGGCAGCGACGTGGTCACGATCGCGGCCTCCTCCAGCTCCACTCCTTCCCTCCCGGCTCCGATGAAGGCATAAGCCCTTGCAAAAGGATCGACGGACGCTGCGATGCCGAGCTCCGCGGTACGAAAGTTGAAATCGCCTCCGGCTCTCGCGCGATGCTCGGCGGTCGCATCGAGCGCCACGCCGACGGCCGGATTGAGCGCGAACGGAGCGCTTTGGACCGCCTGGACGGATTTCTCCACCCGGCCGAGGCGGGCCGAGCCCGCCTCTTTCTCCTTTTCCAGCTGCTCGATACGCGCCAGGGCGTGGTGCAGCTGGCGCTGCATCTCGCTCACGAGTGCCTTCAGCGATTCGATTTCCGAATCCTGCGACCGCACGCTCGGCGGTAAGCCCGCGACCACAGCGATCGCCAACAGAGCGGCCACGAGGCAGTTTCGTTCCACAAGAACACGCATCGTCGCATCTCCTGATACGAACACACCGCCCGCGGCTTCGCGGGGCGGCAAACCAGAACCTGTCGGCTGAACGGAGGAGCTGCTAAACGCCTGCGGGCGGCGCCCGGATATGGCTGGCCGCGATGGCCGGACGAACGGTCCGGAACCGGTTCTCGGGAAGGAGCGCACGCGACTCGAAGACCGGAACGAGATCGCCGGCGGCAGGAACAACTCCGGCCTGAGTGCGGGTTCCGAAGAGACAACTGCACTCCTTGACGACCTGAACCGTCAGCGTCGGCGCGTGAAAATGGAGGGGCAAAAAGAAGATGGTCAGAAAGAGAACCAGGCTGAGAAGGCGCGGAGGCCTGTAACCGCGGACCGTCCCGGACATGCCCGTTTCTTACCGCGGGGTAGGAAGGCTGTCAATCGCACGTCGGCGAATACCGGTCCAAACATCCATCGCCGTTAGGGGACCAGACGGTAAACCCCGCGGCCGAGCCCGCGTCTAATGCTCGACGGCAGACGGACACCGGGGACGGTCGGGGGCCGGAAGCGGGCCTGAGCGCAATGCCTGAACCAGAGGCCGACACCACCCCGTGAACGCCAGATCCTGCCGGCGTCTTTCAGCGAGCGCGTGGTATAATCGAGCCCATGAACGAGACTCCGCCCGCGATGCCGTCAGACGAGGAGCTGGTGGCCCTGGCCCGGAAGGGGAGCCGCAGGGCGTTCGAGGAACTCGTGGAGCGCCACAAGCACAAGGCCTATCGCATTGCGTTCGACTTCGCCCGCGATCGGGAAGAAGCCAAGGATCTCTCTCAGGACGCTTTCCTGAAAGCCTACCGCCATCTGAAGAGCTTCGACGGCCGTTCGGGCTTTTATACCTGGTTTTACCGTATTCTCGTGAACGTCTGCCTGGATTACAAGAGACGTCGGCAAAGAGACCCGGTCGATTCCTGCCAGGCGGAGAGCGAGTCGGCGGCGGACCTGGACCACCGGCCGGGCGCGGCTCCGAAGCCCGACGAGGAGGTTATCGCGCATCAGCTCGCCCGCCGCGTCGGCGCGGCGCTGAAAGCGTTACCGCCCAAACAACGGACCGCCTTTATCTTGCGAAACCACCACGGAATGTCGATCAAAGAAATTGCCGAGATGATGCAAACCGCGGAAGGCACGGTGAAGGTCCACCTGCACCGGGCCGTAACCGCCCTCCGCCAGAGTCTGGCGGAGTTCGCGTAGGAGTTTTGCTCATGGCGCAGGGCAATGTGCAGGCTTTCCAGGCCTGCGGTGAACTGGAGCAGGATCTCATTTTGTTTTATTACGGCGACCTGGAGGGCCGGGCGCGCAGGGAGCTCGAAGCGCATCTGCCCGGATGCCCGGGCTGCAGCCGCTATCTCCGCGAGCTGCGCACGATGCTTCCCCGGACCGTTGAACCGGACGATCCCCCGCCCGAGTTCTGGGAAAGCTACGACAGGGAGATGCGCAGCAAGCTGCAGATCCTCGACGAGCGCCGCTGGTCGGACCGCTGGCGGTCCTGGTTCGCCAGACCACGGTGGGCATTGCCGGCGCTGGCCGCTGCGGCCGTGCTCGCGTTGGCGTTGACGTTCACGCTCGATCCCGGTGGACCCCGGCGCAGGACGCCGCCGGCCGACGAGGCGATGATCGAGCTGTTGCCGATCGCCGAAAACCTGGAGTTCTTCGAAACCATGGAAGTGCTCGATGCTCTGGACGTTCTCGAATCGATGGGCAATCCGGCGACCTGAGCCCGGGCGCGTGGCGGCGCGAAGCGATGATTCCGAAACCATCGGCTTGTGCAAGAAGTCGGAGGGCTTCACGGCTCCTCGCCGCCCCGGGGGTGCCGGGCGTGACTTGCGCCTTCCCGCGGCATGGGTGCTCCTGGTCGCGGCTCTTCCGGTTTTCGCGGCCGACCGCGACCCGGGGCCTCCGCATAAAGAGATGCTCCGAATGCTGGATTTCCTGAAGGAGATGGAGATGCTCGGCGAGATCGAAATCATGCAGGAGCTCCCTCTGCTCGAAGGGGCAAGCGGGGTAACGCTCCGCGGGCCGCGCAAGGGCTCCGCACCGCGCGTGAAGGAGCCGCTCAAGTGACCGCGCTGATAAAGATGCTGGGGGCAATCTCGCTTGCGACCTGCCTGGTGTTCCCGGCGGGAGCCTGGGGACAGGAGGATCAAGGGCAATCCGACGAGCACGAGGCGCTGGAGCGCTGGCGTTCCCTCAGCCCGGAGGAGCAGCAGCGGTTGCGAGAGCGCTACGAGCGGTGGCGAACGCTCCCGGCGGAGGAAAAGGCCGAGCTGCGCAGGCGGTTCGAAGACTGGCGGCGCATGTCCCCCGAGGAAAAGGCGGTGGTGCGGCGGAACTTCGAGCGTTGGCGCTCGCTTCCCCCGCAACAGCAGGAACGCTTGCGCGAGCGCTGGCGGCGGTGGCGCGAGCTGTCTCCCGAGCGTCGGGAGGCGCTGAAGCGCCGATTCGAGAAGTTGCGCGAGCTGGGGCCCGAGGAACGACGGCGGCTGATGGAGAAGTGGCGCCAGCGAGAGCAGGGGGAAGATCGGGAGACGCGCGAGAAAGCCCGCGAGCACATCCAGCGGCTCTCGCCTGAGGAGAAGCAGCGGCTGCGCCAGCGCTGGCGCGAGCTTAAAGAAAGCGGCTCGCCGGAGGAGAAACGCAGTTTCCGCAACGAGCTGCGGGAAAAGCTCCGTCAGGCGGACCCCGGGAGATGATCCGATGAGCGAGCCCCTCACGCTCGACCAAAAGGTCGTTCATTTCCTCAACCGAACCAGCTTCGGCCCGACGCCCGAGACCATCGCCAGAGCGCGCAAGATCGGCATCCCCGCCTTTCTCGAGGAACAGCTCAACCCGGACCGCATCTCCGACGCCGAAGTCGAGGAAAGGATCTCCGGTCTCAAGACCATTCGGCTGACGAGCGAGGAGCTGATCCGCCTCTATCCCCCCGCAGCGGCGCAACAGCGACAGGCCGGCATGGAGGCGATGCAGGGACCCCGCGTGGTCATCTTCGAGCTGCAGCAAGCCCGGTTGCTGAGGGCCGTGCACAGCCGCCGGCAGCTCTACGAGGTGATGGTCGATTTCTGGACGAACCATTTCAACATCTTCGCCGCCAAGGGCGCAAACCGCTGGATGACGACCGCCTACGACCGCGACACGATTCGGCCCCGAGCGCTCGGCCGATTCCGCGACCTGCTGTTGGCGACCGCGCAAAGCCCGGCGATGCTGTTCTATCTCGACAACTGGCTGAGTGTCGGACCCGATGCCCCGGCCGCGCGACAGGGAAACCGCCTCCGGCGGGGATTGAACGAAAATTACGCCCGCGAGCTGATGGAGCTGCACACCCTCGGGGTCGACGGCGGATACACGCAAAGCGACGTGCAGGAAGTGGCGCGCTGTTTTACCGGCTGGACGGTGCGCAGGCCTCGCGGCGAGGCCGCCTTCGTCTTCAATCCACGGATGCACGACCCAGGAGAAAAAAACGTGCTGGGCCTCCGGATCCCGCCGGGCGGCGGCATCAACGACGGCATGAAAGTGATCGATCTCCTCGCGGGCCATCCGGCGACGGCCCGCCTGATCGCCCTGAAGCTCGCCCGGCGCTTCGTTTCGGATCGGCCGCCGCCGTCGCTCGTCGATCGCACCGCCGAAGCCTTCCGCCGAAGCGACGGCGACATTCCCGCGGTCCTGCGTGCGATCTTCGACTCGCCGGAGTTCTATTCGCCCGAAAACTACCGGGCAAAGATCAAGAAGCCGCTGGAGTTCGTCGCCAGCGCGCTTCGCGCCACCGGCGCCGACGCCCAGATATCGCGTCCCCTGCTGAGTTATCTGGCGAGGATGGGAGAGCCTCTCTTTCTCGCCCAGCCTCCCACGGGTTTCTCCGACGTGGGAGACTCCTGGATCAGCGCCGACACCTTGCTGGCGCGGACGAATTTCGCCGCCGACCTGGCCGCTGGTCGGCTCCCCGGCGCCCGCGTCGAGATCGATCCCGCCGAGCTCGCCAGGCGGATCGCTCCCGAGGGGCTTTCCGCCGCGACCCGGGCGGTTCTCTCCGGAGTCGGCGCTACGCATCGCACGGCTTTGCTGCTCGCTTCTCCCGAGTTTCAAAGGAGATAATCATGGGCCTTTCCCGACGCCGCTTTCTCGAATCCGCTGCCCTAGGTTTTATCGCCCTGGGAGTCCCGCCCGCGTTTCTGGTGCGCGCCGCCGGCGCGCGGACGCGCTCGAGCCGCAAGACGCTCGTGATCGTCTTTCAGCGAGGCGGCATGGACGGCTTGAACGCGGTCGTTCCCTTCAAGGACGCGAGCTATTACGCCCTGCGGCCGACCATTGCCATCGCGGAGCCGGCGCGAGACGGCGGCGACCGCGCCCTCGATCTCGATGGTTTCTTCGGACTGCATCCCGCGCTGGCGCCGTTGAAGCCCGTTTACGACGACGGCCGTCTCGCCGTGGTTCACGCCGCCGGCTCTCCTGACAACACCCGCTCCCATTTCGACGCCCAGGATTTCATGGAGCTGGGCACGCCAGGGATCAAAAGCACGCCCGACGGCTGGTTGAACCGCTATCTGAGGACCCGGGAGCGGACCCCATCGCCGCTTCGCGCCGTCGCGGCCGTCCAGAGACTCCCTCGCATTCTCGCCGGTCCGGCCCGGGCCCTCACGCTTTCGTCGATCGAGCAGTTCAGGATCAGGGAAGAAGCATTGGGCATTGCGCTCGAGCGCCTCTACGCCACGAGCGCCGACCCGCTGCTGCGGCACGGAGCGGAAACGCTGTTCCAGGCGATGGCGGAGCTGAAAACGGTGGCGTCCCGGATTCCCCCGGCAGCCGAAGCTTACCCGCCGGGCCGCTTCGGCGCGGGCTTGGCGCAGATCGCCCGCCTGATCAAAGCGGACGTCGGGCTCGAGGTGGCGTTCGTGGAAAGCGAGGGTTGGGATACGCACGTCAACCAGGGGGGCGCCACGGGCCAGATGGCGAACCGCCTCAAGACCTTCGCGGAGGGGCTCGCGGCGTTCTGTCTTGATCTGCGCGACCGTCTCGACGACGTGGTTCTGGTAACACTGTCGGAATTCGGGCGCACCGCGCGGGAAAACGGCAACCGCGGCACGGACCATGGCCACGCCAACGCCATGTTCGTGCTCGGCGGCTCGATCCGGGGAGGGCGCGTTTACGGGCGCTGGCCGGGGCTCGCCCCGGAGCAGCTCTACGAAGAGCGCGATCTTCAGCTGACGACCGATTACCGTACCGTTTGCGGCGAGCTGATCGCTCGCCACCTGGGCCAGGAGGACTTGAGCGCCATTTTCCCGGGCTTTCGCTTCCGCGAAGTTCTCGGGATCCTCGCGAAGACGTAGAAACACGAAATCTCAAAGCTTTTGGTGCCTCGAGGCGCCCGGCCCGGTGTTTTGCCGGCCACCGGCCTTCATCGGCTTTTCGGAAGATTCGCCAGACAGCTCCTTCCACGGCGCGGCTGCCTCGCAGGCCGTATTGAAAATTGTGCAGCCGCGCGGACAGGCCGGCGGGGAAAATCAGCTCTTGAAGAGGCCGTGCTCCCGGACCACGTCGGCCCACCCGCCGGCCATGGTTTTTTTGATCACCCGTTCCAGCGACCCGATCGGAACCCGCACCTGCTGCATGCTGTCCCGTTCGCGGACGGTCACCCTGTCGTCCGCGGGCGAGCGCTCGTCGCCGACCGTTTGAACGTCGACCGTCACGCAAAACGGGGTTCCCACCTCGTCCTGCCGGCGATAGAGCCTGCCGATCGAGGCGGTGTCGTCGTAAACGGCATGCCAGCGCCGACGCAGGTCGGCCGCGAGCTTCCTGGCCGTCTCGACGATACGGTTGTTCTTCTTGAGCAGCGGCAGCACCGCGACTTTGATCGGAGCCAGCTCGGGATGAAACCCGAGCACCACGCGCTTTTCGCCTTTCACCTCCTCCTCCCGGTAGGCATCGATCAGAAAAGCCAGCGCGGCGCGGTCCGCTCCCGCCGAGGGCTCGATGACGTAAGGGACGATTTTCCGCTTGGTCTCCTCGTCGAAATACTCCAGAGCCCTTCCGCTGTGCAGCGCGTGTTGCCTGAGATCGAAGTCGGTTCGGTTCGCGATGCCCTCCAGCTCGCTCCAGCCCATGGGGAAGAGGTACTCGATATCCGCCGTGCGCTTCGCGTAGTGCGCCAGCTCGTCCGGCGCGTGCTCCCGCAGCCGCAGGTTTTCCCGGCGGATGCCGTAGCGCGGATACCAGGCGAAGCGCTCGTCGATCCAGTGCTGGTGCCAGGCCTCGTCGGTTCCCGGCAGCACGAAGAACTCGATTTCCATCTGCTCGAACTCGCGCGTCCGGAAGGTGAAGTTTCCTGGAGTGATCTCGTTGCGAAACGCCTTGCCGATCTGCGCGACACCGAAGGGGAGCTTCAGCCGCATCGCCTGGAGTACGTTTTCGAAATTGACGAAAATCCCTTGCGCGGTTTCCGGCCGAAGATAGGTCACTGACGCCTCGTCCTCGACCGGCCCCATGAAGGTCTTGAACATGAGGTTGAACTGGCGCGGCTCCGTGAGCTCGCCCTTGCCACAGGCCGGGCACAGCGTCCGCCGGGCCCCGCAATGCCGGCAAGGCTCCCCGCCCGGCACGGTGAACTTGTTGCCCTTGGTCTCCGGACAGTAATGCACCCAGCCCTCCTCGTCCAGATGGTCCGCACGAAAGCGTTTTTTGCACGCCCGGCAGTCCACCATGGGGTCGCTGAAGTGGTCCAGGTGACCGCTCGCCTTCCACACCCGGGGATGCATGAGGATCGACGAGTCCAGCCCGACCATGTCGGAGCGAAGCTGGACGCAGTCCCGCCACCAGACGCGCTTGACGTTGTTCTTGAACTCGACCCCCAGCGGGCCATAATCCCAGCACGATCCGGTTCCACCGTAAATCTCGCTCGATTGAAAGACAAACCCGCGCCGCTTGCACAGCGACACGATCTTTTCCATGTCGACCATGAAATCCTTTACCGCCTTACTCAGTAGGTTCGTAAGCCCATAGACATCGTATCACGGCTGGTCGGGCCAACCGCAGCCAAGTAAGAGTTCAAACCGTTCAGGCGTTTCAACCGCTGCGTTCCGCTCACGCCGACCTGCGAAACGGCGGCAACGGCTCACGCCTCCTGGTTACCTTACCAAGAGCCGAAAAACGGGAAACTGTCATTTTTCAGGTGCCGACCTCCTTTCGGCACCCACCGTTGAACCCCTCACAGGACGAAGGCAGATTTTTTTAACTTTAATGGATGACCGCAGGAGTGTCAAAAAAGGGTGGCGGTCAGCCCCGCCGCCCGCCCAACCGGCGCCTCTCCGGCACGCAGGTCGACCGCTTTCTATGCCCGATGCCCGCCCGCGAGAGGAACCGCGCTCGCCGACCGGACACCGCGCGCTGCTTACCCAACGACATTTCGGCTCGGCCCAGACCTCGCGCACAATGAAGGGCGAAGAGCGTTGGATTGCCCGCCTCGGCGGATCACGTCCGCAGGTGCAAATCTTCGCGCTTGACGCGGCGGCAGGTTTGTAATAACGAACGACACGGCTTTGTACTGTTGTGCTTGGTTTGACCCTGTGCTCCGGGCAATCAGCGGCCAACTTGGTATTTTGAGGCAGTTAATAGAATTTCAGAGATCGTAGAGGCATTTTAGACCATTGATCTTGTGATTGCGCGTCGCGGATCTGACTAGCAGGCGCCGGCTATCTCGGAGGGAGTCATGATCAAAATTCCGAATCCCCCGATTGCCTTCTTGACCGCTTTCCTGGCCGTACAGTGGCTTGCAGGCCCACGAGCCGCGGCCCAACCCGCCTCCCCCGCTCCCGCTTTCGTCTCCGACGAAGTCATCGTCAAGTTTCGCGGCGACGCCGACGAGTTCGTGAAAGACCTGGCCCGTTTCCGCATCGCCGGCGGCCGGAAAAAGCTCTTCAAATACATACCGGGGCTCGAAGTCATCAGGTTGGGGCGCGGCGTCACGGTGCAGGAGGCAGTGGAGATCCTGCGTCAGGATCCCGCCGTGGCGTACGCCGAACCGAATTACATCGTGCGGACGACCAGCACGCCCAACGATCCTAGGTTTGCGGATCTGTGGGGCTTGCACAACGTCGGGCAATCCGGAGGAACCCCCGATGCCGACATCGACGCGCCCGAGGCCTGGAACCGTACGACCGGCAGCCGGGATGTCGTGGTCGCGGTGATCGACTCCGGCGTAGACTACAACCATCCGGATCTCGCGGCGAACATGTTCCGCAACACCGCCGACTGCAACACCAACGGCGTCGACGACGACGGGAACGGTCATGTCGACGATTGCTACGGCATCGACACGCACAACAACGATTCCAACCCGATGGACGACAACAACCACGGGACGCACGTCGCCGGCATCATAGGGGCGATCGGTAACAACAACCGGGGGGTTGTCGGCGTCAACTGGACCATCCAGATCATGGCGTGCAAGTTCGTCAGCGCTGCCGGCGAGGGCACGACGGAAAACGCAATCGACTGCCTCGAGTATGTCAAGGCCATGAAGGAGCGGGGGGTCAACATCGTCGCCACCAATAACAGCTGGGGCGGCGGCGGCTTTTCCCAGGCCTTGTCGGACGCCATCGATCTCCAGCGCCAGGCGGGCATTCTTTTCATCGCAGCCGCAGGCAACGGGGATCTCTTCGGGTTTCCTTTGAACAACGACTCCACTCCTTTTTATCCCTGCACCTACTATCTGCCCAACGTCGTCTGTGTAGCGTCCACCACGAGAACCGATGCGCGATCCTCGTTCTCTAACTACGGTCGGCGAACCGTGCACCTCGGCGCTCCGGGGAGCGGCATCCTGAGCACCGTTCGCGGCAACAAGTACGCGTTCCTGAGCGGCACTTCGATGGCGACGCCTCACGTGACCGGCGTGGCCGCGCTTCTCAAAGCAGACGACCCCGGTAGAGACTGGCGCGCCATCAAGAACCTGATCCTCGCGGGCGGGAATGGTGTTTCCTCGATGGCGAACACGGTCACTCGGCGGCGACTCAATGCCAGCGGTGCCGCCACGTGTTCCAATTCCGCCGTGTTCTCTCGCCTGAGACCCATCGTGAACACAATGAACGGTTCCATCGGTACACCCATCGAGTTCTCCGCGCTCAACATCAACTGCGCGAATCCCAACGGAGACGTCGTGGTGCGGATCGATCCTTTGGGCCAGTACCTTACTCTCACGGATGACGGTCTAGACGCAGATCAAGAGGCAGACGATGGAATCTATACGGCCCTGTGGACCCCGCAATCTCATGGAACCTTCACGCTGACGTTCCCGGACGGCGACACTGTAACGGTGGCGGTTACCGAGGTTGATTCCATCACTCCGAACCCCATCGACCTTGCCTCACCGCCACCGAGCTTCACCATCACCGGCGGCGGCTTTGCCAACCTCGGCTACGGCCTGCCCGCGGTCAACTTCATGCGCAACGGAACCCGACTGGCAGCCGTGCGCGCCACCTCCATGACCAGCACCACCTTGGTCGTCCCTTTCCCCACCACCCAGGGCCTGTGGGGAACCCAACCAGGACTGAGCGCAGGCCCGGTCACCGTCGATGTCTACAACCAAACCGGTTCGGGCACCAGCAACTGGACCTTGGTCGGCAGCACCTCGCTCACCGTCAACGATACCCGAACAACGGCAGCCCACGGCCGGCGCTCTCGCGGCGCGAGAGCGCCCTTGGAGCGGTGAATAGCCGGATGACCGAGAATTTTAGTGGGCTTTATCGTCCCAGCGAGATGGAGTGCGCGGATTTTTTTGTCGGCGCACCCGCTCAAATATCCGGTAACGGCCGTAGGTCTCAACCAATCGGAAAGATCCGGTTTCCAAATACGGATCGTAGAAGTTCCAGAACCGGCTCTGCGGCCCCACGACGAGGTAATCAGGATCGGCCAATAAAGGATCATAGTCGATCCTGACACGCTCACCGAACGAGTTCTTTCTAATTAACTCGACGTGAACTTGATCCGGGGGATAATGATAACGCCGCGCAAGCCGAAAGAAGAGCTCACTTTCGTAAGTCTCTATGATCGCCTCGGGCGACGTTCTCGTGTTTAGAAAGTCAATTGTATCCCTCATCGATCCGTCTGGACTAATAATGTAAGCCTCGTAAAGAATCGCGCTCGTTCTGGGTCAAGTCCTAATTTTCCTGTAAAAGCCTGAGGCGTTGGATATCCTCTCGTCCCCGATATCAAGCAGCGACCTCTTGAGTAGACGACGTCGTTGCGGTTTCAGCTCTCAGCTGCTGGAGTTGCTTGATCGCAGCAGCCGA
>DATLYW010000013.1 GCA_035574315.1 Candidatus Zixiibacteriota bacterium | reverse complement strand
CCATTACAAGCTCAAGATCAACCCGCCGAACCAGGAAGAGTTCAAGGAAATTTTCCGGCGAATATGCGAATCTTATGGTCTGGAGTTCTCGGACGACCTGATGGCGCATCTGCTCGAAACCTTCTATCAGAAGCACAAGATCCCCTTCGCCGGGTTTCACCCGAAATTCATCGTGGAGCACGTCATCGCCGCGTGCAACTATCTCGGGGCTCCGCCTGCCATCACGCCTGAGCTGCTGGCCGACTCGCTCGAGAACATGGTTATCCTGCCCACCCCCGTGTCCCAAGACTAGCCGGCCATGACAAGACCGCTCGCCTTACTCATTCAGTCGGCGGAATCTTCTCTACCGAGCCTCATGAAGATGCTCGAGGCGCGCGACTATTCGGTCCACGTCAGCCGTTCGCTGGAGGAGGTGGAGCGGATCTTCAATGTCTTCCCGGCAGATCAGATCAAGCTGGTCTTCGCCGACGTTTTCCTGTGCCGCGGTCCGTCCTGGGACGATCTCTTTGGGCGGCTCAAGCAATCCTCCACCGAGCTCGCCCTCGTCTGCTATCACCCCGACCATATCCAGGCCCTCTACAGCCTTCTCGGCCACCATCCTTCGCAGGCAAGCTCCCAAGCCGAGCCGGTCCAGACCGTAAAGACTCCGTTGATGATCGGCGAGACACCGCAGTTCCGGGAGGTTCTCAATCTTGCAAACCGCTACGCGATGCACGACATCACGGTGCTGGTGACGGGAGAGACCGGCACGGGCAAGGAGGTCATGGCGCAGTATATTCACTCGCTCGGCCCGCGCGCTGACAAGCCCTTCGTCGGCTGCAACATGACTGCGATTCCGGAAACCCTCGTCGAAAGCGAGCTGTTCGGCTACGTCAAAGGCGCGTTCACGGGGGCCGACCGGAACAAGAAAGGGCTGATCGAAGCGGCCGAGGGTGGAACTTTGTTTCTGGATGAGATCGGCGACCTCGCTCCGGCAATCCAGCTCAAGCTGCTCCGCTTTCTCGAGACGCGGCAGTATTACCGGGTAGGAGAGGCCACCCCGAAGACCAGCGACGTGCGCATCATTGCGGCAACGAACAAGGAGCTCGAGGAAGCGATTCAGGGGAGCGGATTCAGGAAGGACCTCTATTTTCGGTTGAACAGCGCCCGCATCATCCTTCCGCCCCTGCGCGAGCGCAAAGAGGACATTATCCTTCTGGTCGCCAATTTCGTCTACCAGGCCTGTAAGCAGTATCGCAAGCCACTGAAAAAGCTGAGCAGCTCGGCAAAGACGCTGTTCCTTGACTATCCGTGGCCTGGAAACATCCGGGAGCTCAAGAGCGTGATCGAAAGCGCCGTCATGGTTTCGGACGGCGACTACATCACGATTACAGACCTGCCCATGAATCTTCAGCACTGGGCGGCCGGGCACCGAGATGAAATCGGCACGAAAGCCATCCGCAACATCGAGGAGGGCGAAAAAAGCATCATTTTGGACGCTCTTCGTCAGACCAACGGCAACAAGGCCAAGGCCGCAGAAGCGCTCGGCATCTCCACCAGGACGCTTTACCGAAAGATCGAAAAGTTCGGGATTCCGGCCTGAAACGCTCTTGCTTGCCCACACGGGCCTTCTGTCAACCCGGATTTCGCTGCGAAGGGAGCTGCCCCGTGCGCCCGGCAACCGCGGAATCCGCGTTCAAAGCTGGGGGATTCTTACGTGTTTTCAGGGAGATATCGGCGTTGCGCCTGGTACAATTTTGTCCGATATGAACAGAATTGTGGTAACTATCTAGGATTTTCTGGCCAAGATCGACGTTAGGTTGCTGAAATTACGAAATTTTTCCTAGCAGCAGCGCTGGCAGTCCTTTTGCAACCATCCGGAGATGGCCTTCCTGCTGGGGTAAGCGATGCTGTCAGCACAAAAAGAGGAAAAGCACCTGCACCTGGTCGCGTCGAACCCGACTGTCCCCCAAGGTGGCTCGTTCGCCAAAATTGTGGGCTCGATTCAAGGATTGCAACAACGCCTCCACCATTTTTCCCTGGATGAGCTCACCCAAGCGGATGACTGCTGCAAGATCCTGAGCGCCCGCATCTCCGCGATCGCCGAGAAGCTCGACAAGGTGGTGCGTATTCATCGGGCCATGGCCGAGGCCGAGGCCGCCCTCCGGCAGCTAACGAACGAAGATCTGGATTTCCGGTTCAGCGGGAGCGAAAAGGAGGTTCAGTCGGGGGCACCGAACAAATTGATCCGCTTCCCGCGACCGACGGCGGCGGATATCTCTCGGACGGATCCGATACCGGAACCCGACCCCCCTCCTGCGGTCGAGAAGCCGGACGAGCCCGCGCCGGAAGTGCGACTGCCCGGCTCTGACGAGACGCCATCTTACTCCGGATTCATCGTCGCCGATACCGCCGAAAGACGCAGCCCGGGCGGGGCAGCGCGCGATTCCATGTCCCAGGCGGAGTTCGATCGCCGTTTATTGGACGAGGTTATCAAGGACTACGGCGAGTTTGTCGCGGTGTCGAGCGTCCCCCCTTCGGTCGAGGATCGCCCCAGGGCGCTTGCGCCCCGGTCACCGGAGGTTTTGGTGGAGACGCTCTCCCCTGCCTCCAGGCACCTTCCCAGTCTGCGAAGAGAGGGTGAGATCAACCGCCAGCTCAAGGAAATCATCAAGGACTACGGGGAATACGACCTTTACTCGCGCCAGAGCTCCTTCAGCCTGAAGATGGGTGTTCTCGGCGCGTTCCTGCTCATGGGAGCCGTATTTTGCGGCTTTTATTTTTTCTCGTCGCCCCCGCTTGCCGGCCCGGTGTCGACCTCTCCTCCGCCCGCCGTAGAGCGCACCGCGCCCAAGGCAGCGGAGCCGCCGGCCGCCCCCGCTCGCGAACCTCAGGAAGGCCGTCCAAACCAGCCGGGGCTTCCAGTCGAGATCCTCCCGTTCAAGTAAGGCGAAGACCAAAAGGGGCAAAAAACGATGAAGAACGAGCTGCAGAACCTGACCGATGACATCTCGCGCCTTTACGAGGAAATCACCCAGAAGGCCGAGTCCCTGGGACAGATCGACACGATCGCGCGGCTGTATGACGAGCTGCAGGCCCAGTTGCAAAACATCTCTCTGGAGGAAGTGGACCTGCTGCAGAGCCAGATCAAGTCGACGCTGGAGCAGATGGTCGGAATCAGCAGGAGCCTGGCGGTCATAAAGACGCTGAAGGTGACGCTGAACGGTCACGATGACGCCGCCGAGCAAGTCAAGCGGACCCACACGCCGACCGGCGGCCGACGCCCGCTGGAGGAGCGTTGATCGCCACGCCGGTCAACGGCTGACGCTATGCAGGGAAACCTATCGCAAATCAGTCTTAACGATATCCTCCTCCTGGCAACGGGAGGGAAGAAGACCGGGGTTCTCAGGCTCTCGCGCGGCAAGGAGACGGTCGAAGTCTACCTCAACGAAGGCAACATCGTTCACGCCACATGCCCGATCGGAGACGGAGAAAAGGCTCTCCTCTATCCGGTAACCTGGGGGGAGGGAACCTTCGCGCTGCTGCCCAATGGCTCGCCTCCGGCCGCGACCATCCAGAAATCCCCCGCCGAGATTCTCGGCGAGGTGCAGGCGATGACCCGCGAATGGGAAACGATTCTCGAGGTCATTCCCAACGGCAAGACGGTCTTCCGGATCGCCGATCTGGGCGAGGATCAGACCGGGCCGATCACCGTGCCTCACGTCGGCTGGCGGGTGCTCAGCAAGATCGACGGTTCGCGCACCGTCCAGGAAATTGCCGATTTGCTCCGGATCCCCTATGCCTATACCGCCAAGGTGATCTTCAATCTTTACAAATCGGGCCTCGTCGAGACCGTGACTCCCGCCGCCCGGTCTTCCGGCAACCTCGTGCCGCCGGCGGTCTTCCAGAAGATCGCGGCCGCGCTCACCGAGGTCATGGGGCCGATGGCGCCGCTCGTGCTACGCGATCAGATCGAAGCGCTGGGCGAGTCGGAAGAGAGCTTCCCCGACGCCAGGCTCGACGAGCTGATCGGGCTGCTTGGACGCGAGATTCCCGACGGAAAGCTTCGCCACGCCTTCGAGGAATCGATGCTCCAGGAGATGTCCAACTTCAAGCGCTTCTAAGACGAACTACTCATCGCACGGGAGGGACCAATGCCCCAGGAGTCTCTATCGTTGGACCACGCCAAACCCAGCAAGCCCGTCGTGATGCCGTGGCACGGCAGGGGTCTCAAATGGAAGATCAGCATGGCCTTCAGCGGTCTGATCCTTTTCCTCGGCGCGCTGGTGATCGCGATCGTCTACCATCTGACCGGTACGGCCCTGAAGAAGCAGGTCGACCTGCGGGCCAACGCGATCGCCACCAACTTGAGCGACGCCGCGGCCGGTTACGTTTCGCGAAGGAGCTTTCTTGAGCTCGACGCGCTGATCGCCAAGTATGGAAGGCTCGAAGGCGTCGCCTACGCCTTTATCGCCGATCCGCGCGGTGACGTCGTGGCTTCAAGCCTGCAACCCTTTCCCGCGGAGCTGAAAGAGCCCGAGGGAACCGAAAAGAGGCTCCCCCACTCGCGCGTCACCAGCGTTCGCGGCAAATCCGTATTCGAAACCCGCGTTCCTCTGCTCGACGGCCAGCTG
The DNA here is from genome assembly GCA_035574315.1 of Candidatus Zixiibacteriota bacterium. Lineage (NCBI taxonomy): Bacteria > Pseudomonadati > Candidatus Zixiibacteriota > Candidatus Zixiibacteriota bacterium. Next base: position 51,451 of record DATLYW010000013.1, on the reverse strand, counting down.
GGGGCCGTCTACATCGGTCTGTGGGCGGACGCGGTGAACCAGGACGTTCAGGGCACGCTCTTCCCCATCGTCGGCTTGATCGCAGTATGCCTGATGGCGGGCATCGCCATCTCGATCGTCATCGCCAGCCGGACCATCAAGCCGATCCTGGAGCTGAAGGCCACCGCGGACGACATCAGCCGCGGCCATCTGGAATCTCCCGTGTCCGTCCAGTCGGACGACGAGGTAGGGGATCTGGCGCGTTCGCTCGAGCGCATGCGCGCGAGCCTGAAAGCCGCCATGATGCGCCTGAACAAAGCGTAGACCGTCCCGTAATCCCCTGGAGAAGGAGACGAGAATTATGGAGCTATTGATGAAAGCCGCAAGGTGGGCCTGGGTGTCGGCCGCGCTGCTTGCGATCGGCGCGACGGACGGCGGAAGGCCGACGAGCGCCTCGGCTGCCGGCGCCCCCACGCTGCAGAAAGTCAACGTCGCCTACAGCTCGATTTCCGGCAACAACACTCCCCTTTTCGTCACCCACGAAAAGGGATTCTTCCGAAAGCACGGGCTCGACGTCCAGGTCATCCTGATCGAATCGGGCAGCACGACGGCGCAATCCTTGATCTCCGGCGACATCGCCTTCGCACACATGGCCGGGGCCGCGGTTTTGCAGAGCAATCTTCGCGGCTCGGACGCGGTCATGATCGCCGGGGTCATCAATACGCTCAATTTCCAGCTTTTCACCGACAAGAGCATCAGCCGGCCGGACCAGTTCAAAGGCAAATCCGTGGGCGTTACGCGCTACGGCTCCTCGACCGATTTCGCCATGCGGTACGCCCTCGAGAAATACGGCCTCGACGCGGATAAGGACGTGGCGATTCTGCAGCTCGGAAATGTTCCCGCGCTGCTCTCCGCCATGGAAGCCGGCAAGATCCAGGGGGCGATGCTCTCGCCGCCGACAACGCTGCGGGCAAAAAGACTCGGTTTCCCCGTCCTGGCCGACCTGCAGATGCTCGGCCTCGAGTACCAGCACACCGGCATCGCCACGACGCGAGCGCTGATCCGCTCCAAGCCCGACCTGGTCCGCGCTTTCATGCGCGCTTATGTCGAGGGCATCCACTACGCCAAGACCCACCGCAAGGAGACCGTCGAGATCCTCGCCAGGTACATGCGCACCGATGACCGCGACGTGCTCGACGAAACCTACGAGACCACGATCGCCAGTCTGGTGCCCCGCAAGCCCTATCCCACGCTGAAGGGCATCCAGATCATGCTTCGCGAGCTCGCCGCCAAGGAACCCGCCGCCAGAACGGCAAAACCCGAGCAATTCGTGGATTTGACTTTCGTCCAGGAGCTGGACAGCTCCGGCTATATCGACCGCCTGTACAAGACGGCTGCGGTTGCCTCGGCGCCGCGGCCAGAGCCGCCCCAACCCTCCCCGGCGCCGGCGCGCATCGCAACATCCTCGAAATCCGAAAAGGCCAGAGCGGCGGCCGGCGAAGTGAAAGCCGTTCCGGTCGCGCGCCAGAACCAGGAGCACGAAAAACCAGCGACGCAGGTCGCCCGGGCCGTCAAGCCCGCTCCCGCTTCGGAGCGTACGGCCGGTGCCCAGACCTACATCGTCAAGCAAGGAGACACCCTCAGCAAGCTCGCGGAACGCTTCTACAACTCCATGAACAAATGGGAGAAGATCTACGAAGCGAACCGTGACGTCGTGAAGAATCCCAACTACATTTACATCGGCATGAAGCTCGTGATCCCGGCCGACGAGGCGAGTTAGACCGACAGTGCCCCGCAAACGCAAACGGGCCGGACGTTGTTCGACGTCCGGCCCGTCCTTTCGTGCCCTCCAGACTACGCCTTGCGAGCTGCTCGAGCTTCGTGCTAAGTGCGTCCCATGCCGCCCTATCTTCCTACTATTGCGCTAAAAAGCCCTGCCTCGAATCCTCTCGAAGACGGTGCCTCCACACAAGATCCAGGCTGATCTCACATGCAGCCGAATTTCAAATATTTCCGCTTGGTGATGACGGCTTTAGCTCTTCTCTCCCTCCTCTTCAATGCCGCCTTCCTGTGGAGCTCCAGAGACGCTCTTCGTCAAGGTTATGGAGATTTCCTAGCCTTTTATGCAGCTGCGCGGCTATTGAAGGCTCACGGCGGCGGTGACTTGTACAACCTAAAAACCCAAGAAGCCTTCCAGAAACCTTTCGAGGCCTACAAGCAGCGCGGCTGGCCGCTGCCGTATATTCATCCGCCGTTCGAGCTCCTGTGGCTTTTGCCCTTCACGGCCCTCGCTTATCCGCAAGCCCTGGCTGCCTGGCTCACGACGAATGTTATCCTTGTTGTTGCTACATTTGCCCTTCTAACGCGAGAAGTCGATGTCTCGTCACGTCTGATGTTTGCCTCAATGTTCGCGGGTTTTTTCCCCGTGACTTTCACGTTGTTCAATGGTCAGGACTCTATTATCCTGTTGTTCCTCATAGCTGCCGCGTGTGCCCAGCTCGAAAAAAACAAGGACAATATTGCCGGAATACTCCTTGGATTCGCTTTGATCAAGCCTCAACTGATCTTCGCAATCCTGCTTCTTCTGCTCTACAAAAGACGCTGGCGATTCTACCGCGCCTTCGCCGCCACCGCAATCGTGCTCGCCGTGGTTTCCATCGCGCTTGTAGGCCCCGAGGGCGTCCGGCGCTACATCGACTTGCTAATCACTCTCGATGCCACCCAATACACGATTGCGGCCGCAAGAATGTCCAATATCCGCGCCTTTGTCGAATTCGCCCTTTCCGTTCCCCCGCCAGCCGCCAAACTCGGAACTGGGCTACTCACGGTGGGGTTTTTAGCTTTCCTGCTGTACAAATCGAGAGGAAATGCAGATGCCGAAGCGGAAGTTCTTGACTTACAGATAGGCTTGGCCGTGGTAGTCGGTCTCGTGACCTCCTACCACGCGCATCTTCATGACTTGAGCTTACTTCTTGTTCCAATCACGGCGCTCACGCGACGCATACTGCTCGGCGAAAGGCCGCCGGGACCTTCGGATCGATGGTTTCTCTTCCTGACGCTCTGCTTCTGGGTTCCGTTTCCCGGGAGCTTTCTCCCATTAATCGACCGGGGACAGCTACCCTGGCTTTTCTTACCGCTTATTTCGTTCGCCGCTTTTATCACGCACCGTCTCGATCACGAGCGTTGCCGTTCCACTCCCCGTCGTCAGCGGAAACTGGGATCATGCTAGACGACCGAATACCTCGGAAGCACTCAAAAATACCGCTTTTCCCTAGCGGAACAGCAAAGACCTACCGATTGCACTGGCCCAGCGCTTTGCCTTTTTACTCTCGGAGTCAACGAGACCGGTCGATGGTCACTTCTTGCCCGCAAGCTCCTCGTCGATCACGGCCGCGATCGCCTCCACCGGCTGGGCTCCGGCCATTTCGCGGCCATTGATGAAATAAGTCGGGGTACCGGTGATGCCGAGAGCTGCGCCCTCGTTGACATCCTCCTGGACGGCGGCCTTGAACTTCCCGCCGCTGACGCAGCTCTCGAAGGCCTTCTGATCGAGACCCAGCTCCTTCGCATAGGCGTTTAAATCGGCAGAGCTCAGTTTCGCCGAGGTATAGAGCCTGTCGTGATATTCCCAGAATTTCCCCTGCGCGCCGGCGCAGCGCGCCGCTTCCGCCGCCTGACGCGCTTCCGGATGGATGCTGTCCAGGGGCAAATCCTTATGGATGAGCCTGAGCTTCCCATTGTAGCGCGCAAGCAGCTCCCTGTAGACCGGTTGAATCTTCCGGCAGAAAGGACACTGAAAGTCTTCGAATTTCACGATCGTGACGGCGGCCGTCTCGGGCCCCTTGGCGGGAGCGCCCTTGACCAAGACCTTGGCGCGATAGACCGGCGGTGGCTCGAGATAGCTCGTTATTTTGGCCTTCGCCCTCAGCGAGTCGACGTACTGAGCCTTCCGCGCGTTAATCTTTTGATTCTGGAGGTATTCCCGGACCTGCGGACGGATCTTGTCCAGCTCCACCGGCAGGCGGGCTTTGTTCTGCTCGTAGAAAGCCTTGATCTCGTCTTCCGTCGTCGGCAGGACCTTCGAGTTCACTTCCCGCTCGAGGAGAGTCGCCACGGAAATTCCGAGCCTCCTGGCCTCCTGCGTGAGAAGAGTAGCACCGATATACTCGTCGAGTTTTTGCTTCTCTAGCTGATAGAGCTGGCGTCTGAGATTCTGGAGCTGTTTTCCCCCCGCCCGATCCACGTCGGACCGCGTGATGACTGTCCCGTCGACTTCGGCGAGTTTTTCCGAGTCGCCGGCCCGGTCGCACCCCGATTCCAGCAATCCCAAGAAGACACTCAAAAAAACGAGACTGAGCGGGTGAATCAATCTCATTCTAAAACTAAAAAAAACCGGAGGGCCGCTCATCCCATCCGCGGCCTCTCCGGTTGTCTCTACTCCTTCGACACGACCCAGACGCGGTCGGATCAGTACCCTTTCTTCTCTTCCCGCACAAGCTTGTGGGAGAAGCACAGGCTAGTTTTAATGTCTTCACGGTTAAGCTTCTCGCCGCAGACTACATCCGCCCTTATCCATTTGGGGCTCCCTTGATCGTTGAACTCCTTCGGTCGGATTTTCGCCCAATTCACGATCTTCGTCGGGTTCTGTGGATCGCAATTGCCGCCCCCACCGATAACGGGAACGAGCCACCAACGGTTAGGAAAATCTGGTGCCTCCTTGGTAAAGAAGTCCGCGGCTTCCTTCAAAGAACTGTTGACCTGCCCTCTGTTCTGGCAAATGTAGGTACCGATGTCTATTTCACCGTCGATCGGATGCCCCGAACAAGTCCTGGATACTTGGAAGAGGGCCTTGATATCGGAAGCCCCAGAGGAGCAATCCAGAAACGTGGTCCAGCAGGAGTTTTCGCCTTGGCCGCTCTTGGTCGGATGCTGAAACTTTATTTGCCTTTCCTCTATCTTACCATCGGGATTCGGGCAAACGCTGGACCACAGCGCAATCGGAATCGCTGGCTTCGACTGGATGACCGCGACCGCGCTGACGTTGACGTCCGCTGTCCCCGCGGCAGAGATTCCAAAGAGATTCAGCAGTGGCGTGAGGAACACGGGAGTGGTAATCGACGTTCCCCCTTCCAGGGCGACTCTCACTCCATTGGCAGTGGCGATGTTGGAAGAATAGTTTACGATCTGATTGCTATCGAAATCGTACTCGATGTAACTGACATTAGCGCTCCCAATCTTGTTCGTGCCGCTCTCGACGTAGGTGTTGGTCGTATTGAACCCGGCCGCCCGTTTTTCAACCTGAGCCGCGTCCCACGACGGCAAAGCGGACACTGCAGCCAGCGCTGCCGCATCGACCGCCGCCTGGCCCTGGTTTCGAGTATACGTGAGTTGACCTGTGTCCAGACCTAACCCGACCATGATCAGGAGGAAGACGATGACCAGCGTAACGAATACGATCACCGTTCCCCTCTCGTTGCTTACGGTCTGCATAGAACCTCCCCGAAGTCCCGACCGGCGCCTATGTGGCCGGATACGTACCGGTTGCGCTCACTGACGTGCAGGCGGTCAGCGTGGATCCCGCTCCCCCGTTCGTCGTGGGTTGAAATTCGTAGCGCATCCGGGTCGCCCGGGCGATCGTGATTGCGTCGGGAGGCGTAAAGCCCAGCAGCGCAATCAACCGGTAAAGAAAGAAGTTATAAGTTCCTTCCGCGCTGACCTCCACGAATTTCGAGCAGTCCGGCGAACCGTTGCCGTACAAGGTCACCGTGACTTGCCTGTCGGCAGGGTCCAGCAATTCCGGCAGGTTGTCGTAAACCTGAGCCGCCAGAGTTCGTGCCTTGGTGTCGTCGAGCAGGTCAGTAGCGGACGCGACCCGCGCGCCGTCGCGCACGGCGTTCTGAGTAAGATGCCCGGTGAAGATCGCCACGCCGAAGTCGAACGGAACGTACAAGGCTACCAGGATCAGCGGCGTCATCAGCGCGATTTCGATAATGCTCTGCCCTTTGAGGTTAAAGAACCGGCGCATAGCAAACCTCGCCAAGCGGCTTCAGCACCCGTGTTCCCAGCGCATCGACGTCTCGCGCGTGAGCGTTTCGCTGTCAAAATTTCCCGATGCGCCGAAAAAGCGCAGCAACTCGTAAAAGAAGAAATTGTAGTTCCCCTGTACTCTGACGATCACCCTCTGATTGCAGGTACCGCCGCTACTATCCAGCGTCACGCTCACTCGGGCCCGGGAAACAGGCATGCAGCTCGTACCTCCGCTGCCCGGATCGCTCAGGAGCGCCGAAGGCAGCCTCTGACAGGTCACGTTCACGACCTCGCTGGCGTTGAAGGACGGCATGGCCGACCCGATCCTCGCTCCTTCCCGGGCGGCATTCGACATGAGCTGGCCTGTGAAGAACGCCAGGCCGAAGTCCGCCGGAATCCAAGCGATAACTAGCATCAGCATAAAAATGAGCGTGAACTCGACAAGGGCTTGTCCCTTGCTGGCTTTCCTGGCACCGCGGTCCGCATCTCCACGGTTGGAAAGAACAGCAGCGCAACAACACGGATTTCTAGACATGGAGCCAACCGGCAACAGGCGTGATTTCAGCCCTTTTCGCGAGAGTGACGCGATCTTCCTCATCAGAGTGGCTACCCGATATGGCTCAGCCTCGTATCCTTGAGATCGTCGATCGCGGAGGTCTCGACCAGTGATATTTCCAGCTTGTCGCCGACTTCGGTTCGCGATTTTTTCAATGTCCCGCTCGGCAGCTCGAGAACGCTGTAGCTCCTCAGGTACACGCCGCTGATGCGATAAGGCAGCAAGCCGGAGACGACGGCCAGCACCACGTTCGATTTATCCAGAAACACCACATCGATCGGGAACTTCATTCCGATCGTGTGAATCCCCTTGCTGGGCGTCAGCCAGAGAGCCTCTTCCGGCGCCAGATTCGATCGCTTCAGCAGCCCGATCAATCGGGTCAGAAAATTATCGGCTTTTCGCACCTTGGTTGCCAGCCAGGTCTTCTTGGTCAGATTGATTACCGGCACGACCTCCCTCGACTCTACCTCAACGGGTTGGCCAACGTTTTCATGATCTGCAGCCCCGCCGGCCCCAGCACGAGAATAAAAATCGCCGGAAGGATAAAGAACACCAGCGGAAAGATCAGCTTGATCACGGTTTTCCGGGCCGCTTCCTCGGCCGCCTGACTCCGTTTGTCGCGCATCGTTTCCGCGTAAACACGGAGCGAACGCGCGATGCTTCCGCCCAGCTCTTCGGTCTGCGTCAAGAACGTGATCAAGGCCCGAAATTCGTCCACCCCGCACCGTTCCGCCAAACGGGTGAGGGCTTCCTTACGCGGCGCCCCGGCCTGCATCTCCTGCGCGGCCAGCAGCAATTCTTCTCCGATCGCGAGGCCTTGCCCGGTTTGCTCCCGCGCGACGCGGTTGATCGCCGCGTCGACGCCCATACCGGCCTCCACGCAAACCACGAGCAGATCGAGTGTGTCGGGAAGGGTTTCCCGCATTTCTAGCACTCGGGCCTTGGCCTTGCGGCGCACCGTGATGAGCGGCAGGACGTAACCGATCAACGCGCCCATACCACCCAGCATCAGCACTTCCCCGAAAGCAGCGTTCGATAGGACCGCGACCAGTAGCGCGCCGAAACCGAACGCCAGGCAAAGAAATATGCGGAGGCCCCAGAAGATCCGCACGGCACGGCTCCCGCGGTACCCTGCCTGGTGAAGCATTCTCGCGACCGAAGACAGTCGCTCGGGAATTTCCCGGCTCCCGAAGAAAAAGGTCGTGACCCGTTCCCAGAAGGTTTCTTCCTCGCCCGCGTAAAGCTTTACGGGGGCAGGTCTGGCCTGACCCCGGATGTTTTCCAGCCGCTGTTGAATGATTTCATCCGCCACCGGCGCCCGCGATGCCAGGGTTAGATAAACGATCGCGGCGATGAACCCGAAAACGCCCAGGGCGATCAGTACTTCCATTGAAGACCCCGCTTCTTAGATGTGAACCTTGATGAGTTTTCGAAACACCAGGATTCCCAGAACCTCCAGGACCAACGCGGCCGCGAGCATGCCTCTTCCGACCGGGTGAGCCAGCATCTCGTTCATCATCACCGGCTCCCGGACGAACATGAAAACGGCCAGGAACGGCGGTATCGAGCACACCACCCAGGCGCTCATGCGATTTTGCGCGGTTATACTCTTGATCAACCGCTCGATCCGGAAGCGGTCCCGGATAATGTTCGACAGCTTGGTCAGAAGCTCGGCGAGGCTCCCGCCGACCTCTCGCTGTACCAGAAGCGCCGTGTTGAACAGCCGGACCTCGGGAAGGTTTATGCGCTCCTCGAATTTTCTCAGCGCGTCGTTCAAGGGCAGGCCCAGGTTGACCTCTTCGATGAAAACCGAGAATTCCGTGCCGATCGGATCGGGCATTTCCTTCGCGACGTAAACCATTGCCTGGGTCAGCCCCAGACCCGCCTGGAGGCTTTGGCTTATCATGTCCAGCCCGTCGGGCATCTGTTCGAGAAACAATCGCAGTCGTTTCCAGGTAATGTACTGCAGATAAGCGTACGGGACGAAGAACGCGACCACCGCGAAGAGCAAACCTAACAGAAACGGCTTGCCCACGATCGCCATCATCAAAAACGTCACCCCGAACGCTCCCGCCGAGCACATCAGGAAAGTCATGGGGGTCATGTCGACGTTGGCTCTTTCGAGCAGGAGATCGATCCTCCGCATGATCGCGAAGCGCCCGAGCAGTTCGTTGAGCCACGGCGTGTCGCTGTAGACCGAGCTTTTCAAAAGGCTCTGGATCTCGCTTTTCGACGCGTGGGCCATCCGCCCGATCGAGGACAACCTCCGCCTGATCCTGGCCTGCGGAGTATCCTGCACGGCCATGGGCAGCATGAAAAGGATCACGATCAGCGACATGGCCGAGAGGAACGTGAACAGCGCGATCAGAAAGAGACTCATAACGCCCTTTTCTTTCCGGTCAGAGAAACCGGCAGGAAGTGAGTGTTCGGAATCTTGAACCCATGCCGTTCCAGCCGGTCTATGAACGACGGCATTACGCCCGTCGCAACGAACTCACCGATAATCTTCCCGTTTTCCACGCCCCGCTGTTCGAATTTGAATATGGTTTGCGTCGTGATCGTGTTTCCTTCCATTCCGGTCACTTCGGCGAACTCCACGAGCTTGCGGCTGCCGTCGCTCAATCGCGAAAGCTGAATGATGATGTCGAGCGCCGACGCGATCTGCTCCCTCAAGGCCCGCTCCGGCAGAGCGATCCCCGCCATGAGCATCATGGTCTCCAGGCGCGACAGCGCGTCGCGCGCGCTGTTGGCGTGAATGGTGCTGATCGAGCCGTCATGGCCGGTGTTCATGGCCTGCATCATGTCGAGCGCTTCGCCGCCGCGGACCTCGCCGACGACGATTCGGTCGGGACGCATACGGAGCGCGTTCCGGACCAGGTCGCGTTGGGTCACCAGACCCTGCCCTTCGATGTTCGCCGGCCTCGTCTCCAGACGGACCACGTGCTCCTGCTGGAGCTTCAGCTCCGCGGAGTCCTCGATGGTCACGATGCGCTCGTTCTCCGGAATGAAGTTCGAGAGACAGTTCAGCAGGGTCGTCTTGCCTGCGCCGGTCCCGCCCGAAACCAGAATATTGAGCCGCGATTTGACGCAAGCCGCCAGGACCTCGGCGATCTGGGCCGGCAGCGAGTTGAACTGAATCAGGTCGTTGATCGTGAGCCGTTCCGCGCCGAACCGCCGAATCGACAGGATCGGCCCGTCGATCGCAAGCGGCGGAATGATCGCGTTGACGCGCGAACCGTCCGCCAGACGCGCGTCGACCATCGGAGAGCTCTCGTCGACCCGCCGGCCGACTCGAGTAACGATCCGTTCGATGATTTGCAAGAGATGCGCGTCGTCGCGGAAACGAACGTCCGTCTTCTCGAGCTTGCCGTAGCGTTCCACGTAAACCTGACTGTGCGTGTTCACGAGGATGTCGGAAATCTCCGGATCCTTCATCAAGGTTTCCAGCGGACCCAACCCGAACACTTCGTGCTGCACTTCCATCACGAGGCGATCGCGGTCTGCCCGGCTCAGGGGAATCGCCTCGGCCATGACCATGTCTTCCAGGATGCGGCGAATCTCCACGCGCACCCGCTCCATCTCCAGATTCGAAAGCTTCGTGAGATCCAGGGTGTCGATCAGCTTACGGTGAATCCGAAGCCGCAGGTCCTGGAAGATCAATTCCGGATTGGACGGCTGCAGGGATCTCACGGGCGACCTCAGGTTGTCCATCGCGCCGGTCCGATCGCCCTCCCAGCGCTCCTTGTCGGTCTCGAAAATCGGGTTCTTCATAAGTCCACCTGTACTTTCGTCAGAATCACTTCAACAAGCCGCGCACCGGGATCCACCGCTCCAGCAACTTGGGTTTTCTTTCCTCCGCTTCGCGCCGCAACGGTCCGCTGAGCGAGAAGCACTCGATCACCGCGTCCGCCAAACCGGTATAGCTCCTGGCAATGTCCGATTTGGGATCGCATTCCTGAATCGACAGGCCCTGATTCACCGCCGCGATGGCGGTCGGATAATTGTTGGGAAGCGTCCAGAAGACCTTGATTCCAAGGGCCTTCTCGACCGATTCCAGGCTCATGAGCTTGCTTTTCACGTACCGGTTCAGGACCAGGCGGATTTTCTTGTCGTAGATCCCCATCCGCTCGAACAGCTCGAGCGCCCGGTGCGCACTTTTCAGAGAAGGCACGTCCATTTCCGTGGCAAAAAGAATCAGGTTGGCCTTGTCCAGGACCAGAGCCAGCATGTCGTCGAACTCCTTGGGCGTGTCGACGACGACGTATTCGAAAGACTGTGCCAGGACGTCGAGAATTTCGTCGATGTCGGCCGGCGTGATGCGCCTTGCGTCTTCGGCGTAGAAGGGCTCGGCCAGGACACGAATCCCCGACGCGTGCTTCACAAGGGAGCCGTCGAGGAAAAGAGGATCGATCCGTTTGAGATTCTTGACCAGGTCGAGAATCGTGTACGACGCCTCGAGGTTCAGAAAGCTCGTAACGGATCCGAACTGCAGGACCAGGTCGACGAGACAAACCGTCTTCTTGCGCGCAACCAGGCAGGCAGCGAGATTCGTCGCGATGGTCGTGGAACCCACGCCCCCTTTGTTGGAGGAGATCGCGATGATATGTCCGCGATCACCGGTCCTCGCCGTGTGCGCGTCGATCTTCTTGCGGATTGTGTCGAAGGCCTTGAAGACCTCCGGCCAGTTGAACGGCTGCGGCAGGAACTCCTCCGCCCCGGAGCGCATCGCGCGCAGAATCGTTTCCGGGCTTGCCTGCGGAGACGTCAGCACCAGATGAACGTTACTCATGCGGAGCTTGATCTCTTCGGCGATGGCAAATGCCCGCTCCGCGTCGCGGCTCAGGTCCACGACCGCCACAACCGGACCCGCCTTCCTCGCCAGGGCGTCCAGCGCCTCCCCGTAGCCGTAAACCCGGGACTCGAGAAAGAAAGCCGGCTCTTTCTCGAGCTGCTGCTTCAAAGAGGCCAAAGCGAGGCTATCTTCGCCAATGAGACAGATCGGTAGCTTCATTCTCAGTTACGCTTTCGTCAGAGCAGCGAATTCGTCCCTCTCCGTTTCTCCCTACGGAATCGTGGCGCCTCGACCGGCCGGTTTTTTCGGCTCCGGAGAGCCCGGGACCGGCACCTGCCGGATGTCCGGATCGTCGTACTTCTCGATCGACGGGAGCTGAATCCGTTCGCCGGGTTTGGTCGTTCTCACGATTCTCGGCGTGATGACGAACACCAGCTCCGATTCCTGGTTCCGAAAACGCGTACTTCTGAAAAGCGCGCCGAGGATCGGAATGTCTCCCAGAATCGGAAATTTCGAGAGATCTTTCAGGATCCGGCGATCGAGCAATCCAGCGATCACCAGGCTTTCACCCTCCCTCATCTCGACACGGTTTACCGCCCGGCGAACCTTCAGGCCCGGCACTCCCTGCACCGAAACAGTCTGATCGATCTCACTCACCTCCGGAAAAACTCTGAGGTCGATGCGATCGGACCAGGTAATCGTCGGCACGAAGTCGAGCCTGACGCCGAACGGCTTGAATTCGACCTCGAAAGTATCCTCCCCCAGCCCTACCACCGGAAACTCGCCGCCGGCCAGAAATCCGCCGGACCGGCCGTTTTTCATGACGAGCCTGGGTTGCGCCAGGATCTCCGTCACGTTCTTGTTCTGGAGCAGGCGGTAGAGCGCCGTCAAAGAATACGCTCCGTTGGTGTAGGTGAAGATACCGGACGTGGCGGCGCCGAACAGAAGGCGGCCCGCTTCGTCCGTCTCCTCGAACAAATTGCTACCGAAACCCGACTGCGAGCCTAATCGGTTCAGCGAGCTCGTACGGGACGTATTTTGGATGAAGTCAAACCCGATCTCCCTGAGCTTTCCCGTCGCAACCTCGGCCACTACCACATCGAGCTCGATCTGCCGCACCTCGCGGATGGTCAGAAGGTCGATAACGCCGGCAAGACCACGCTTGTTGCCCCAACGCTCGACGTCGTCCAGCGCGCTTTCCTCCTCGAAGGCGATCTGCCCACCGCCGGCAAGGGCGAACCCAGTGACGTTGGGCCGGTTCTGCCGGGTTCCCCCGCGGACATTGATCGTGGTGACGGGGGCGACGGCAGGCGGCGGTTTTGGCGGAAGGTAGGTCGAGACGACCTCCAGAACCTTGTCATAGACCACTTCGTTGGAAACCTCGCCCTTCAGGACGATCGCAGGACCCGAGGTGGAAACCTCGATCTTCTCGTCGGGAAAAACCGCGCGCAACTGATTCCGGAGGGCCGTGATATCGGCGGTCACGATCAGGTCGTAGTTCGCCACGTCCCCGGCCTCGTTAAAAACGACCAGAGACGTGGTCCCGACGGCCTTTCCGTTGATGAGCAGTTGATTCGGCGCCAGCACGACGACGTCGGCGACCTGCGGTTGCGAAACCGAAACCCGTTTCGCTTTGGCCGCAAGGCGAAAGACCATCGATTTGTTGACGGTGACCGTGATGGTCGGCGCAACTTGTTGCTGCGCCCCCGTCGCGGTGGCCACCAGCACGATCACCATCGCGATCGTTGCGGTCGCCCTCCTTACCCACCCCCGAAGGGAATCAAGGTACTCCATGAATCCTCCCCTCAAACTAGAATTCCACGACCTTCCGTTCACTCCCATGGATTACTTCGATCTTGTATTTCTCGGGCGGCACGATTGCGGGTTTCCCCGGGGCGGGCTTCCGTGCGACCGCGATCGCCAGCAGATCGCCCTTACGGCTACCGGTGGTCGTTGCAAGAGCGTCATCACCCAAACCTCGCAACGCGAGCACGATCTGTCCTTCCTGGGACGCGAGCGAGAGCTTTTCCGCCTCCTCCGGCGTCACCTCGAGCGTGATCGAGCGAGCGATCTGCGGCTTGCCGTCTTTCTGCTCCGTGCTCTGAGCCACCGAAAGTACCCGCTTGTTCTGCAGCACGATCTTCGAGACCTTGGTATCCCCACCTCCGATCGGAGTAGTGGTCAAAATCACGTCCACGCGATCGTCCGGAACGATGAAGCCGCTCACGCCCACGATCTCGTCGACCCTGACCGCCATGGCACGTTTTCCGGGCTCAAGTCGAACCGTCAGTCCCGCGCCCTCACCGGCGAGACGGGACTCGAGTATCGGCTCGTTGGCGAGGATTTTCACCCGGTTGACCTTGCCCACCACCTGCTTGGGGTCGGAAAAGGAGCCGACCGGGACGGATGCCTTCGGCCACTTGACCGCCTTGATCGTGTTGTCTTTCAGCATAGCCTCCGTGATCGTGCTCCCCGCCGCGATATCCTTGCCGGCTACAACCACGTCCTGGGTAGCGGTCTTCAAAGCCTCGCTGGCTTCGCGCTGCTGACGGAGGAAGTTATAGATCCCGTACGCGGCGATAAGACCGAAGAAGACGGCCACGACCAGTGCTATCTTGAGCCTGTTTTGCATAAGCGCTCCCCTTCCGTAAGATCTGTGACAAAAATGGCCGGCATAAGATCAGCGACAGGCTTCCCTTAAGCTCCCAAAACGGGCTAAAACCCAGCCCAACTTCCTTTCGAGTCGACGTAATACGCTATAATCGTACCAGCGCCGATAGCCACTCCCCATGGAACCGGATATCCACCCTTTGACACTCGGGCCGCCGTTGATTGTGGAACGGCCCGGCCCAACGTCAAACATGCCACTTTCAGGTCCAACCACAGGTTTCTAAAAGAACCGATCTTCGCGGCACCGACCAGAACCGAAAAGAGAGCCACCACGCCGGCGACGAGGGCGGAGTAGAAAAACACGCGGGGGAGGAATGCTACACCCAAAATGGAGCCGACGGCAGCCAGAAGCTTGACGTCGCCGGCGCCCAGCCAGCCCAACCCGAACGGCACGATCAGGACCACGATGGCAGCACCGAAGCCCAAAAGGCTGTTAGAGAGCCCGACGCCTAGGCCTAGACCGTTAACCATCAGTCCGCCAAGCAGCGCAAAAGCGATCAGCCAGTTCGGTATTCTTCTTTCCTTGAGATCGAAATACGCCCCCAGCCCCAGCACTGAAAGGATTGCAAGATCTACAGCCATGGCTGAGGTAAAACGCTTTTATTAAGTGAGCGCATCGTACCTGCACGGGTCGGCGTTGTCAACGCAAAAACGGGGCTCACGAAGGCTGCCCGAACTGCTTCCATTCCCCCTCACCGGCGCCAAAAAATAAGCCGTGGGGCAAGGCCAACTGCCTTCCCCACGGGTTTAGGCCAATAATCGCGCAGGAGGCGAAATCTAGCTCCCGCAATTCTGCGGGTCCGCGACGCAGCTCGAGATCTTACTCCAGCCGCTCGCCAGCTCGTCACCGATGTTCGTCTGCCTGATTGCCACCCAAAAAACCAGCGCGACCAGCAGAACCATCAAGGTATACTCCACGAGACCTTGACCCTCTTCCTCCAGAATCAAGCGCTTCAGAAGTTCCATTTTTTCACCCCCTTTCCTTTCGCAAACTCGGGCTTCGCTCAACACCGGCCACGCTCGAGCCACCGCTTAAGTTCCGGACCCGGATCCGCAACTAAACGGCGCGGCAGCACAGCTGGTAATCGCTTCCCAACCCTGGGCAAGAAGCTTTCCTATGTCGGTGTCTTTCACTCCCAGCCAGAAAACCAGGACGACGAGAAGAACAATAAAAGTGTATTCCACCATACCTTGTCCGGACTCACCCGTTGTCGGTCTCTCATTTCTTCTCATGTCGGTCTCCAGCGTTTCCTGCTCGAAGTGAAGCTTGCCATCCCCCGCAGCAGTTTCCATGCCATCGCGGGGGCCGCATATATTTCGCGGAGTTAGGCACCGCCACAACCTCTGGCTCCCTGAACCCGTGACAAATCTGACAGCACGGCTACCAGCCGGTGTCACAAAGCGCTCGGTTCTCGGTGCAAAAAAGAACGAACACCGGAATACCCCCATCCGGCTGACTTCCAGGGCAGAGCTCCGAAAGCACGCGATACCTTTGTGAATTCGATGGGTTCGAAGCGCGACGTCGAAGGGTTCTCTTGTCGAATTGGCTCTATTACGGCACTCTTGTTCTTTGGTACGCCTTTTGCTGCCAAGCTTTCGTCAGCCTTAACGAATCACGAGGCAAGCGTCAGAGACTACGGATTGCGAAATTAAGGCGCATTCGACCAGTTTGCTGCCTTCGACTCGAAGGAAAAAAATGCAGGACGCACAAAAAGAGAAAACGCCGTTGACGGTTCTCGTCATCGAAGACCATCCAGATCAACGTGACCTGCTGGCTATCGTTCTCCAGCGCGAAGGTTACAAAGTTATAACCGCGAGCAACGGGCTCGAAGCGTTGGAGCGGCTCGCCAAGGAGCCGGTCCAGATCATTCTCTCCGATATAATGATGCCCAAAATGGACGGCTTCGAGCTGATCCATAAGGTGCGAAGCAACCCGGCTTTCAAGAACATCTATCTGATTTTGATCACCGCCCGGATCCAGGAGGGCGACAGGGTCCGCGGCCTGGACCTCGGCGCCGACGATTACATCACCAAACCGTTTTCCTTTTCCGAGCTGCTCGCGCGTGTACGGGTCGGAACGCGTGTGGTGCAATACCAGCAGCATCTCGAGCATCAGAGCCACGTCGACTCCCTGACGGGTCTTTTCAATCGCCGGGCCTTCGAAAAAAAGATAGAGGAAGAATTCGAGAGGTCGAAACGCTACCAGCATCCGATCTCCCTTCTGATTCTCGACATCGATAACTTCAAGACCATCAACGACACCTACGGCCACCACGGAGGGGATACCGCGCTCGTGAAAATCGCCGAGATCTTGCGCGAACGGACGCGCCAGAGCGATTTCCCTTCGCGCTACGGCGGCGAGGAATTCGTTCTGATCCTGCCCGAGACCGATCAGGAAAGCGCGCTGCAGGCCGCCAGGAAAATCCATGAAGAAATCCGCGCCAGCTCGTACGGCACGGCTAACGCGACCTTTCATCTGACCGTGAGCATCGGCCTGGCCTCCACCTCGACGAAAGAGTACCCGGACTGGCGCAAGATGCTCGACGACGCCGACCAGGCTCTCTACCGGGCGAAGCACAACGGCAAGGACCGTATCGAGCTGAGCGTTCCCGAAAAAAATCAGCTCCGCGGCCGCACCCCCGCCGTCGCCTGAGCCATGGCCTCTCGCATTTCGATCGTCGCCGGCGCGCTCGCGGCGACCGTCGCCCTCGGGGCATGGACTGTCTTTCACCAGGCTCCGTCCGCCGCGCCGGCCCATTTGTCCGGAATCAGGCTGTCGCATTCGATCGCTCCGTCGGTCCAAATTGCAGATCCGTCCCGGGTCGTCGATGCCCTCGGGAGCTATGCGCTCTACTACTTCCGGCTTTTAACCTCCAATACCGAACTGTGGATTTACGGTGCAGTAGCGATCTTCGGCGTCCTCATGATGGGCCTCGCGATCGGGAGCACACGGGCGGCTTCGCCTTCGGCGGCGGAGCGGGCTCTCGAGCTGCTAAAGCAGGAAAAGGAACGAGCCGAGAACCTGGCTCGCTTGAAGTCGGAGTTTTTGAATCAAGTTTCCCACGAGCTGCGCACACCGCTGGCCGTCATCATGGGCTACATCGAGTGCATGACGGACGGCCTTTACGGCAAGCTCGACGGCAAACACCAGGAGATCCTGGAAATCGTCACCAAGCAAGCGAGTCACCTCAAGAACATGATCGATCAGATCCTGATCTATTCCCGCCTCGAAGCGAACAAGCAGCCGCTCCGGGTCGAGGAGTTTTCGGTGCACAAAGTGCTCGGGGACCTGCGGGAGACGTTCGATTTTCTCTGCAAGCAAAAAGGCCTCGAGCTGCAGTGGCAGGTCGCCCGCGACGTTCCCGACCTGAAAAACGACCCGGAACGGTTCAAGGAAATCGTCAGCAATTTGCTGCAAAACGCTCTGAAGTACACGGATCGAGGCACCGTGCAGCTGACGCTTAAACACCTCCCCGGCGTGAACTCGGTCATGCTGCAGGTCCGCGACACGGGGATCGGGATCCCCGAGAACTACCTTGCGACGATCTTCGACCCGTTCACGCAGGCGCACAAGACCTCGACAGAGAACTCCCGCGGCGGCATCGGCCTGGGTCTGAGCATTGTCAAGAAACACGTGGAACAGCTGAACGGCAAGATCGCCGTCGAAAGCAAGGTCGGTGAAGGAAGCACCTTCACGGTGGTTATTCCCCGCGCGATCAAGCTCAAGTCCTCGAAGCGCAGCCGGTTCCTTCGGTTCCTGGAGCGCGTACCGAAAATGCCTCTGCGGCTGAGCAGCGCTGAGAAGAGCCGCGCCGTGGAGCAGTCTGGGCGGGCGGCGGTTTAGTCCACGGCTCCGATCATCCTTTTTTCCCGGTCAGACCCGCATCGATGGGCCGAAACCGAATTCTTCTTCCTTCCGTCGCCGAAACCATTTTCCTCAGCATCTTCGTTTTCCTGAGCCTCGGCTACGGCGCGGGGCTCCTGGGCGACGGCGACACCGGTTATCACATCCGGGCCGGTGAGTTCATTCTCGCGCGCCGAACGGTCCCCAAAGCCGACATCTTTTCATTTTGGGAACCGCCGCTTCCCTGGATGGCCCACGAATGGCTGTCAGAGGTGATCATGGCGATCGTCCATGCCGCCACAGGGCTTACGGGTATGGTCGTTATGTTCTCCTTCGTCCTCGCGCTCACCTTTGCGCTCCTGTACAAAATGCTGCGGGAGCACCGCACGGACGCTCTGCTGGCCCTCGTGGTCACGTACCTTGCGGCGGTTTCCTCCGCCCTCCATTGGCTGGCACGGCCGCACGTCTTCTCTCTATTATTGACGGTCGTCTGGTACCGCCTGTTGAACCGTTTTCAGTACGGCGGGCGCGGAAGGCTCGGGCTTTTGCCCCTTGTCGCACTTTTGTGGGTTAACCTGCACGGCGGGTTTATCCTGGGTCTCGTTTTGCTCGGCATCTACGCGGCGTGCAATGTCGTCGCAGCCGCTACCGACCCCCTGGATTCGCAAAGCCACTGGATACGGGCCGGAAAGCTCAGCGTTTGCCTCCTTGCGTGCATCGCCGTGTCCGTCGTAAATCCTCGCGGCTGGGACATGCTGATTTTCCCGTTCCAACTGACCTCCAATCGATTCATCCTCGATCACATATCCGAGTTCTTGTCCCCCAATTTCCATCGCCCGCTGCCGTTCAAGTACCTGCTGATGCTGTGCGTCGCTTTGCTGGCCTGGACGAAAACCCGGCTCGATTGGATAGAGCTGGCGTTGATTCTCATCTTCACATACATGGCCCTGTTCTCCGCCCGTTACATTCCGCTTTGGGCCATCGTCACTGCGCCGATTTTGTGCCGTCTGGCGAGGCGAACGATCGCCGAGCTTCCACCGCGGCTCGGTGCGTTCTGGCAGACCCGCGCCGGCAACCTCGAGCGAATCGAACAGCGTACCCGATCTTATGTCTGGTCGGGAGCCGGCCTGGCCGTCGTCGCTACGCTCGTGGCCACCGGAGCTTTCAAAGTCGATTTCGACGCGAAGCGATTTCCAGCCGAAGCTGTCGAGTTTTTGAGGCGGGAGCACATCCCAGGGCGTATGTTCAACGATGATGAGTACGGCGACTACCTGATTTATAAAGCATGGCCTCAATACAGAGTTTCCTTTGACGGTCGGTCGGACATGTACGGGGAAAAAATGGGCCGCGAATATCTCAAGATGGTACAGGTTCTTCCGGGATGGGAGAAGACGGCGGAAGACTATGGTATCGGCTGGGTTTTCGTACCGACCCGTTCTTCCCTTGCCGCGGTGCTGGCCGCTCGGGAGGATTGGCGGCCGATCTACTCCGACCGGGTTGCCACCATTTTCGTGCGTAACAACGAGACCTACCGCGCCCTCATCCAGAAATACCCGGCTGTAAAAGTCCAGTTTCCGGAGGCTGAAAATTCGACCTGACGAATGCTTTTTTCCGCGGTTGTCTCGGGCCCATCGGACCCATTTTGTGCACTGTCGATCTAAAACCTCCCCGCAGACCGCCGCGCCCGCTCCGCGTCACGCGATAATCGAACAGCGGCCGCCGCTGCTGGACAGGAGTGTCAAATTGACAAGCGACGGCGCACGAAAACGGTCAATGGCACGGGCTCACGCAAACATTTGCGGCCGGGAAACGGTGCACACCTGCCTTCGATTACCACGCTTTACCGGATATTCCCTGGCACGGGCCTTGCTCCCAAAATGGCCAAAGCGTGCTCCCGAAGGCGCGAAGCTGCGCACGGATTACGTTGTTCGCGGAAAGAACCGCGTGCTGTTATCGATCGGCGCACGACCGGGTAACCTTTGATGATTCACACCGTTAATGATCTTTCCGGGGACGCCGTTTTTCAGCTTCGGGTCAGACAGGCTATTCTGGCCGCACAGCACACCGTCAAGCAAGTAGGGCTGCTCCTCATCGATTTCGACACGGCCGGGGAAGATTCCGGAATTCTCGACTCCCGGCGGGAAGGGCTCGTCGAAGAGGCGTGGATCCGCCTGCGCGGCACCCTGCGCGAATCCGACACGATCGTCCAGATGGACTCCGGCGATCTCGCGGTGCTGCTTCCGTCGGTCGCCGGGCCGGACGATGTCCTCCTCGTCGCGAGAAAGCTTCTCAACCGGCTGGCGGAGCCGTTTGCCGTCGGGGATCTCAGAATCGAGGTCGAGCCTCGGGTCGGAATCGCCCTGTTTCCCGAGCACAGCAGCAATGCCAACATGCTCATCCAG
The DNA here is from genome assembly GCA_035574315.1 of Candidatus Zixiibacteriota bacterium. Classification (NCBI taxonomy): domain Bacteria; kingdom Pseudomonadati; phylum Candidatus Zixiibacteriota; species Candidatus Zixiibacteriota bacterium. The sequence continues at coordinate 31,181 of DATLYW010000013.1, read as the reverse complement.
CGGGCCGACGCGGCGCTCTCGGCCGCCAAGCGGACCAAGACCACCTATGTGGTTTATGCGGGCAGCGAGTCCAACGGGCAGCGGCCGCCGCTGCGCATGGCCGAGCTGCGCCATGCCATCGTTGCGGATCAGCTGTTCCTCCTCTACCAGCCCAAGATCGATCTCAAAACCGGCCTGGTTTGCGGCGTGGAAGTGCTGAGCCGATGGCAGCATCCGCAGCTCGGCCTGATTCCTCCCGACGAGTTCATCCCGGTCGCCGAAAGAACCGGCCTCATTATTCCCCTGACGTTGTGGGTCCTGCAGCAGGCGCTCCTGCAATGCCGCGCCTGGAACGAGGCCGGCGTCGATCTCAGCGTCGCGGTCAATCTCTCGATGTGGAATCTCGAGGCCGCGGAACTGCCGGATCAGATCAAGGCGATGCTCGCCGACGTCGGGGTCAAGCCGGAGAGCCTCGAGCTGGAAATCACCGAGAGCGCGATCATGGGCGACCCGCAGCGCGTCATGCGGACTCTGAGCGCGGTGCGCGACCTGGGCGTTCGATTCACCATCGACGACTTCGGCACCGGCTACTCGTCGCTGGCCCACCTGAAAAAGCTGCCGGTCGCCGGAATGAAGATCGACAAATCGTTCGTCCAGAACATGGAAAGCGACCGCGACAACGCGGTGATCGTGAGGTCGATCGTGGACCTGGGCCACAACCTCGGCCTGAGCGTCGTCGCCGAAGGAGTGGAGACCCTGGAGGCCAAGGAAATGCTCGCATCGTTCCGATGCGACGCCGGTCAGGGTTATTACTTCAGCCGGCCCGTCCCCGCTCAGGACGTGGTCAGGTTGATGAAGCTCGGCAAGAAACTAACGGCGGAAAAGCTCGTTCCGCCCTCTCTCAACGGCAAAGCAGCGGGCTCCAGAAAGCCCGCCACCCGGTCTCTTGACATCAAGACCGGAATGGCCGGATAATTGCCCCGTTCCACCCTGGGGACCACGAGGCGATACGAGGAGAGACAATGTTGAAGCGAAACACGATCGCGGCGGTTCTGGCGGCCCTGATACTCATCCTCCCCTTCGCAGGCTCCGGCGCGCTGGGGGCCCAGTCCGAGCTTCAGGAGGACGACGGGGCGTTTTACTTCGGGAGCATCATCCTCTCGATCCTGCACTTCCCGCTCAAGCTCGCAACTTGCGTGGGCACCCAGGCTACCGGCGCCGTAGCCTACGTCGCCACCTACGACGTTCACGGCCACTATGACGGCGGCACCTACGGCAGGGACATCGGCGAAACCGCGCGCCGCTCCTGTACCGGCGCCTGGCTGATTACTCCGACGCAGGTCAAGAGAGATTACGGCGAGTAATCGTCCGGGGTTTCGGCTGCTTGCGGTCGGCGCCGGCGCTCGCTGATCGACGAGCGCCGGCGTGACAAAGGCGGGAAATCCCGAGGGAGACAGGTAGGCGGGCTAATCCGACCCGGGTGCCTTGCCGCGAGCTTGCCCGCGGGCGGCGGCGGGCTTGAAGGCGTTTTTTTCGATCCCGTGGAACCGCATTTTACGGTAAAGCGATTTCACATCGATGCCGCAGCTCTTGGCGGTCAGGTTGATTCTCCCCCTCATCGCCCTCAGTCGCGAGATCAGGTAAAGCTTCTCCTGCTCCCTGAGCCAACGGTTTAGAGGTGCGTCCTCGGCGATCTCGAGCGGCCGGCTCCCGCGCGGCGCAGGATCGCCGTAGATCTCGACCTCGTCGATGGTCGTTCCGCGCGCCATCACCACGGACCGCTCCAGCACGTTGCGCAGCTCCTGGAGGTTGCCCGGCCAATGGTACTCCATCAAGACCTTCAGCGCGGCGGCCGAGATCCCGGCGATACCCTTGCGCCTCGCCTCCGGATGGCGGCAGATGAAATCGCTCACGATCAGCGGAATGTCTTCGACTCGATTCCGCAGGGGCGCCAGGGAGATCGAGACGACGTTCACCTGGTAGTAGAAATCCCGCCTCATGCGCCCTTTCTCGACCAGCTCGAGAAGAGGCGTACGGCTCGCCACGACCAGTCTGAAGTCGGTTGAAATGTCCCCCTTTGCGGCCAGTCGCTGAACCTTGCGGTTCTGCAACGCTACCAGGAGCTTTGCCTGGACCGAGAGAGGGACGGCGTCGATCTCGTTCAGGAAAAGCGTGCCCCCGGAAGCCAGCTCGATCTTCCCCGGGCGGGCGTGATCGGCTCCGGGAAAAGCGCCATCCTCGTAACCGAACAGCTCCCTTTCGAGAAGCGCGTCAGGGAACCCCGCGCAGTTGACGACGACGAAGGGACCGTCGCGCCGCTCACCCCGACAGTGAAGCGCGGTTGCCAGGAGCTCTTCCCCGGCCCCGCTTTCGCCGTTCAGGACGACGGTCATATCCGTTGCGGCCACCCGGCGCAACGTGTCGAAGGCCTGACGCATCTCGACGCTCTTGCTCAGCAGCCCCCCGAGTTCCCACGGATTCTTGAGCTCCCGCCGCAGGCGGCGGATTTCCATGAAGACCCGCGTGCTCTCGAGCACGCTGTCCAGGGACTCCCGGATCGCGGCAGCACTGAACGGTTTGACGATGAAATCGCTCGCTCCGAGCCGCAAAGCCTCGGCACTCTTCGCCACGCCCGCGGAACTGCTGATGATCACCACCGGCACGTCGGCATAAGACTCGCGGACGCGCCGCATGAGATCCAACCCGCCGAGTCCGGGGAGATCCAGATCCACGAGGAGCAGATCGACGTCCCAGGTCTTCAAAGCCTCCAGCGTCGCTTCGCCGCTGGCGACGCACGTCACCCGGAAACCTCCCTGGGCGAAAAGTCGCTCCAGCTGCCGCGCCGACGAAGCTTCCGCGTCGGCAATGAGGATATGCGCTCCCCGATCCTCGCCCCCGCCAAATCGCCCGGGCGACCGTGCTTCCCGCAGACCGAAACCCGTCGGATCTCGGCTAAGACCTTCGGAGCTTTCCAGCGAAGCCATGCGACAACCCTCGACCGAGAAAATTTCCAATTGACATCACTCGCGCCGTTGTGCAGAATCGCGTCACACAACGCGCCCGGACCCCTCGCGATCGGCTCGGCAAAACGAGCGTCGATGGGCCCCATCAATCCCGATCATGCCCGCCTCCTCAGGACTTTGGGCCAGCAGCTCGAACGTCGTGAGTTCCGGTCCATCACGGTGGAAAAAGCCGGCGACCGCTTTTCCGTGACCCTCGACCCGGCGCCGAAGCGCCGGCAACGGGACGCCCTCCCGTTTCGTCTCCCGCAGAGGAGGCCGCGAACGCCAACCGCGGGCGCCCTCTTGGAATTCAGCACGGGGGAGCTGGAGCTGCTTGATGCGGCGGGTTATTCACGTCGCGGGACGAAGAACCTCATGCCGGACGCGTACGATTTTTCTCAACGACTGCGCGTCATCGGAGATTTTCTCGACCGCAGGCGCGCCGGCGATTTTCGCATTTCCTGGACCGCAGCGGGCGCCGAAATAACCTATGCCACCCCGGCCGGCGCTCGACTGAAAGAAACTTTCCAGTCGGACACGCTTTACGACCTCTGGATTCACATGTACCTGCGCCGGCGCCGGCGGCCCGGGTAAACGCGCCCTCTCGGGCGGTTTCCAGTTTCCGGTTTCCGACCGTGAACTGCTCTCCGCATTGGCACGCGCCTCTGCGGCCCGTTCCAAGGCCGCATCCTGCGTCTGGAGTCCGACTCTTGCGTTTCCTGTCGCCCTTCTGGCGGGACGGAGCGAAGCGGTTGAATGGTTTGAACGACCGCCTAAGACGGTCTCACACCGGAACGATATTCGGCCCGGAGAAATTCTTGGTTGCGTTCCGGCTGTCTACGAGAATCGGGCTGCACTCGACCAGCAACCGGTAGTCGAAGCAGCTGTGGTCCGTCAGGATCACGACGCAATCCATGGCCCTCAGGAACTCGGGCTCGATCGGGCTCGATTGCAACGTCTCTCCGTGGAACTTCAGGCTCGGCACGTACGGGTCGGAGTAATGGATCACCGCGCCTTTCTGGCGAAGCTTCTCCAGGACGTCCAGCGCCGGTGACTCGCGAACATCGTTCGTGTCCCGTTTGTACGCGACGCCGACGCCGAGAATTTTCGAACCCTTCAAGCTCTTCCGCTGTTCGTTGAGCGCGTCGGCGATGCGTCCCACGACGAAGCTCGGCATCTCGCTGTTGATCATCCCCGCCAGCTCGATCAACCGAGCCTCGAACCCGTTCATCCTGGATTTCCAGGTGAGATAGTACGGGTCCACCGGGATGCAGTGACCGCCGAGGCCCGGCCCGGGATAGAAGGCCATGAATCCGAAGGGCTTGGTCTTCGCTGCCTCGATGACTTCCCACACGTTGATGTCGAGGCGGCGACAGAGCATCGCCATCTCGTTGGCCATGGCGATGTTGACGCTGCGAAAGGTATTTTCCAGCAGTTTTACCATCTCGGCGACTTCCGGTGACGAGACGGGAACGATCGTTTCGATGAACTGGGAGTAATACGCGCGGGCCAGCCGCGTGCACGCCTCCGTCACCCCGCCGACCACTTTGGGGATGTTGCGCGTCGTGAACTTCTTGTTCCCCGGATCGACCCGTTCCGGCGAAAACGCCAGAAAGAAGTCGCGGCCGACCCGAAGGCCGGACTTCTCCAGAATCGGCAGAACCAGGTCGCGCGTCGTGCCCGGGTAGGTCGTGCTCTCGAGGATGATCAGCTGCCCGCGCTTCAGATGATTGCGCACGGCTTCGGCCGCCGCGGTGACGAACGAAAGATCCGGCTCTTTGGATTTTCTCAACGGCGTCGGAACGCAGATGCTGAGCGCGTCCAGGCGCTCCACCACCGCCAGCGATTGCGTCGCGCGGATCCTCCCGCCGGCCGCCAGCGGGAGGAGCTCCTCGCTGGGAACGTCAGGCACGTAGGAGATGCCGGCGTTGACCGACTCCACCTTGACGCCGTCGATGTCGATCCCGACCGCGTCGAAGCCGCACTTCGCCATCTCGACCGCCAGAGGCAGACCGACGTAGCCGAGCCCCATGACGCCGACCCTGGCAGTGCGGTTCACGATCTTCTCGAGCAGCCTTTGTTCGCTGTCTTCGGTTGCGCCCGGCCCGTGCCAGCTCTTCGCCGGTTCGATGCCCCGCGCCTCTGCCGCCGCTTCCGCCGCATCGATCCCGTCGCCGATCCTGTTCATAGACCATGCCTCCTCAAGTAGTCGACCGTTTTCACCAGCCCGGTTTCGAAATCCGTGCCGGGCTCGTAGCCCAGGTATCGCCTGGCGCGCGAGATGTCGGCGAGGGTCCGCCGCACATCGCCGGGTCGGCTGGCCGTGTGAACGACTTTCAACCGTTTTCCCAGAAGCCGCTCGAGAATCGCGATCAGATCGAGCAGCGAATGCGCCTTTCCCTGAGCGATGTTGAACACGCCTTCGCCGCAGTCGGATGCCCGCGCCGCGAGAAGATTCGCTTCGACGACATCGTCGATGTAGGTGAAATCCCGGCTCTGGAGGCCGTCGCCGTGCACCTGCAGGGGCTCGTCGCGAAAGGCCCACGTGATGAAGCGCGGAATCACGGCCGCGTACTGCGACTCCGGGTCCTGGCGCGGCCCGAAGACGTTGAAGTAACGCAGCGAGACGGTTTGCAGGCCGTAGATCTTCGTGAAAACCACACAGTAGTTCTCGCCGGCGAGCTTGGAGACCGCATAGGGCGATACGGGCTTGCACGCCTGACTTTCTTCCTTGGGCAAAACGGGCGAGTCCCCGTAAACCGACGAGGAAGACGCGTAGACGACGCGCTCCACGCCGGCATCGCGGGCGGCCACCAGGACGTTGAGGGTGCCGCGGACGTTCGCCTCGTTGGAGGCGAGCGGATTGTCGACGGAAAACGGAACGGACCGAAGCGCGGCCTGATGGTAAACGACCCGCACGCCTTTCATGGCCTTGCGCAGCGTGTCGAGATCGCAGATGTCGCCTTCTATCAGCTCGAGATGACCCGAAAGACCGTTCAGATACTCTCTCTTGCCCGTCACGAAATTGTCGAGCACCCGGACGCGCTCTCCCCGGCGCACCAGCCGCTCGGCCACGTGCGAGCCGATAAAGCCGGCGCCGCCAGTCACAAGATTCATCGATGGGACTTCCTTTCAGTGGTGACAGTGATCAATTGCGGATTGCGAATGGCATTCGTTCAAAGCTCGAGGTTCGAAGAAAGACCGGAGACCGAAGACCGGGGACCGGCACGAACATTTAACCGCCTCCTTATAGCATAGCGCTCGACGTCTTGAACGGAGCGAAGCGGTTGAACGGTTTGAACGTTTTGAACGGGAGCGAAGCGACCTCTCCCCAATCGAAGCACCGGAGCCGCCAGTCCTGTCCCTCCGCCGCCACGGCGGCCGCGTAGCCGGCTCCTGCATCCAGCTCCACCAGCCGCCAGCGCGAGGCGCCGCCGGGTTCGCAACGCGCGTCGATCAGCCTCGCCGCCTCTCCGGGTTTCAACGACACGTCGAACTGATCGAGAGGAATGGCAAGGCCGAGGCCACGCGCCTTGATGTAGGCTTCCTTCCGCGTCCAGCAGTTGAAAAATCCCGCCGTCCGCAGCTCCTGCGGCAGCTCCCGCAGCGACTTGATTTCCGCAGCTGAGAAGAAACGGTCCGCGATCTCCATCGTTCCCTTCGCCGGGTCGATCCGCTCCACGTCGATTCCGACAGCCCGACCGCGAGCGATCGCGTAGAGCGCAAGGTCGCCGCTGTGAGAAAGGTTGAACTCGACGTCCGTCCCGTCCGGTTGCGGGACAAGAGCGGGCTTCCCGTAAGGGTTGTACGCAAACCGGAGCTGCCGCGGCTCCACGTTCAGATACATCCCCAGGAGAACCCTGAGCAGCCCCCGCGCGGCGACGAAACGATCGCGGTCTCGCGCAAAACGATACCGCGCCGCCCGCTGCCCCTCGTCACCCGAGAGAACCGCGGCCAGCCCTTCGAGTGGTTTTTCGGAGCGATGAAGACTCACCCTCCACACATGAATCTCGTCGCGCCCCAAAGCCGGCAGGCGCTGTGTTTCAAGCAGCGCCGCGGCCCGCCCGTCAGCTTTCTCCAAGGCAGCCATTTCGTTGCTCGTGCCTAGGATTCCTTTCCTGTCCGTCCGTCCATCTTTCTTCTGAGGCTGAGCGGTCTCATGTCCGTCCAGACTTCTTTTATATACGCCAGACACTCGGCTTTCGACCCGCTCTTCCCGACCTCTCTCCAGCCCGCCGGCGGCTCCCGATCGGCGAACCAGATGGAGTACTGCTCTTCCTCGTTGACGACGACCTTGTAGATCCTACCATCATCTGTTTCCGCCATAGTTCCCGACTCCGAACACACACTTCTATCCTATAGCCCGCCGCCCTGAATAACGCGACGGTCGAATTTCCGTGTCAGCTCACACGCCTCCCGGCCGCTTGGATCGGACGCTCAGGGCCTTCATTACCTTGTTGCGCCTCGTTCAAGCGGGCTCCGAGCCTTTCAGCCCAAGTCGTCACCTGTGGCTCCTGAGCGATTGTGGTGTGATCGGCCTGGATGGAATAGACTTCCAAATCGCCCTCGATCAGCGTGCGCCAAATCGAAATATAATCGTGTGGATTATCCTCTGCCCTGAAAAAGACCACCGATCCTCGATATTTCCCGGGTCTGTAGGCGCGTCGCGCCCGGACGTGGAGATCCGTAATATACGTCGATCTGCAAAAATGGGGAATATCGCGTCCGGTCAGCACGCAAAAACGATAAGCGGTCCTTCTGGCAGCAAGCCTGATTTCTTTGACCTTCAACCGCCGGGCGAGTTCTCGACCGATGGCGCCGACCGCCTGAACTACCAGCTCCTTTCCCCGGATGCCCTGCAGCCGCTGGAGCTTGTCACAGATCCGCCGCCAGCCCGCCAGATTGCCGCATGAAGCGCGGATCGCGCTGATTCCAAGTGTCGAGCTGTTTCCCGAAAGTGCGGGCGCTATCCCGTCGAGAAGAGCCAACAACGAAACTTCCTCTCCACGATTCCGGAGTTGCCGAGCCATCTCGAACGCAAGCATCCCGCCGAAGGAATAGCCGCCGAGAAAATAAGGCCCTCTTGGCTGGATGGAACGTATCTCTTCGAGGTATTGCAATGCGATCTCTTCGACGCTCGTGTAGCGAGCGGCTTTCCCGTCCAGAGCCTGAGGAATCAGGGCATAAACCGGTTGGTCCGGGCCGAGGCAACGAGCCAGGCTGCTGTTCGTCGCGTGCCCGTGAACCCAAAAAAAAGGCGGCTTTGAGCCGTTCGGCTGAATCGGAACAAGGAACGACCACTGCGGCTCGTAGCCGCCTTGCCGCGCCAGCTCTGCAAGGTGGGCCACGGTCGGACATGTAAGGAAGTCGGGGAGACGGATTCGCGGCCCCAGCTCGGTCTGAATCGTGGCGAGGAGGCGCGCCGCCTCCAGTGAATTTCCTCCCAGCTCAAAGAAATTCTCGTGCGCCCCTAACGCATCGATTTTGAGAAGACGCTTCCATACATTTGCAATCTCGAACTCGAGCCGGTCTTTGGGGGCCGACTTGACGGTGCGGGGCCCCGAATCCGGTTCCGGGAGGGCCTGACGGTCGATCTTGCCGTTGGGCGTAAGCGGCAGCCGGTCCAGAAACACGAAAGCTCCCGGCACCATGTACCCCGGTAGCTTCCCCCTCGCGTACTCCCGAAGCTCTCCGGCTTCCAGCGATCGCCCCGCCTGCGCAACGACGTACGCCACCAGCCGGTCCCCGCCTCTCACCGCCGCCACCACTTCCTTCACCCCTTCGTGCCCCGACAAAACCGCTTCGATCTCTCCCAGCTCGACGCGAAAACCGCGGATCTTGACCTGACTGTCGGTCCGTCCGATGAATTCGATGTTCCCGTCCGCCAGATGCCGGCCCAAATCTCCCGTACGGTAAAGCCGCGACGAAGCCGGCCCGAACGGGTTGGGAACAAACCTCTCCGCCGTGAGCTCCGGCCGGTTCAGATATCCCAGCGCCACTCCGTCCCCGCCGATATAAATCTCTCCCACCACTCCGACGGGAACGGGAAGAAAATTGCCGTCCAGGATATGAATTTCCGTATTGTGGATCGGGCGTCCCAGCGTGACCCTTTCGCAACCCGGCTCGACTTTCCAGACCGTGGACCAGACCGTTGTCTCCGTCGGCCCATAGAGGTTCCAGACCGAGCCGCTTCGAGCCAGAAGCTCGCGGGCCAGATCCCCCCGCAGACTCTCTCCGCCGCACAGGACCTTCAGGGTCCGGCTTCCCTCCCATCCTGCTTCCACCATCATGCGCCACGTGGTCGGCGTCGCCTGCATGATCGTTGCGCCGCAGGCGGAAATCTTCTCGCCAAGAGCCCTGCCGTCGACCACGGTTTCGCGCCCGGCGATTACGACGCGGGCACCGGTGATCAGCGGCAAGAAAAGCTCGAGCACGGCGATGTCGAAGGAAATCGTCGTTACGGACAGCATTACGTCCGCCCCCGAGATGCCGGGTCGCTCCTTCATCGAATAGAGAAAGTTCACGACCGCCCGGTGCGGAACCCGGACGCCTTTTGGCTGCCCGGTCGACCCCGACGTGTAAATCACGTACGCCGTCTCGTCGGGCTCCGACGCTCGCGGAAGATTTCCCGCCGCGGTGAGAGGCTCTTCCTCCGCGAAAACCTCGTTCAGGCACACAAACGGTATCCCGGTAGCCGTCAGTTGCTCTCGCAGGATCCTTTGCGTGACCAGGGCGGCGACGCCGCTGTCTTCCAGGATGAAACCGATGCGTTCGTTCGGATATGCCGGGTCGATCGGCACATAGGCTCCGCCGGCTTTCAGGATCCCCAGAAGGCCCGCTACCAGCTCGGCCGAACGCTCGGCGCAGATCCCGACCAGCGCCCCCGGCCCCACTCCGATCTGCCGGAGCCGACGCGCCAGGCGGTTCGCGCGTTCGTTCAGCTCTCTGTAGCTAAGCACTTGATTCTCAAAGACCAAAGCGACCGCCTCGGGAGTCCGCTCCACCTGCTCTTCGAACAGCTCGTGCAGGCAGGCCCGGGGATAGCGCAGCTCGAGCCCCCGCGCGCCTTGCCCTGCGTCCCCGGCGAGGCGCACCGCAAACGAAGCAAGCCTTTGCTCTGCGTCCGTAGCGATCGCCTCCAGGACTCCGACGTATTCCCGCAGAATTCGCTCCGCAGTGGCGCCTTCGTAAAGATCGGTGTTGTAGGACAAAAAGATCTTGCGCGTGATTGCCGGATCGACGGTGACGCCCAGGTCGAACTGCGCCGCCCACTGCTCGATCTCGAAGGGCGACCAGGAGATGTCGTCGAAATCGACCCCGTGGAGCGGGGCGTTTTGAAAGTTGAACAGGACCTGCACCAGGGGCGAACGACTTGCGTCCCGCCCCGGCGCCAGCTCCTTGACGAGCCTCTGAAACGGCAGCTCCTGATGCGCGAACGCATCGAGAACGACCTCGCGGACGCGGCGGACGACCTCGCGCAGCGACGGATTTCCGGAAAGGTCGGTGCGCAGCACCAGAACGTTGATGAACGTCCCGATGACGCTTTCCCATTCGGCCCGCGTCCGGTTGGCGACCGGAGAGCCCAGCGCCACGTCGTCCCGAGCGCAGTAACGGGAGAGGAGAACCTTGAAAGCCGCGAGGAAAACCATGTAGAGCGTGGCGTTTTCCTCGAGAGCGATCTTTCGCAGCCGCTCGATCAGCTCCGCGCTCATGGCCAGAGATCGGTGCGTTCCCCGGAAGGTTTGCACCGCCGGACGCGGCCGATCCGTCGGCACCGACGCCGGCTGCATTCCGGAAAGGCGACGCTTCCAATAAGCGAGATCTTGCCGCAACTGTTCCTCGGTCACCCGTTCGTTTTGCCAGAGCGCGAAGTCGCCGTACTGGACGGCGGCAGCGGCTGCCGGCGGCGGAACACCGTTGCGGTGCGCGTTATAGGACGCGCTGATCTCGCGCGCGATCACGCCGAGCGACCACTGATCCGAGATCAGGTGATGCATGACGAGCGACAGCAGGTGATCGCGGTCGCCGAGTCGAACGAGGAGCAGCCGGGTAAGCGGCCCGCGAGCGATATCGAACGGCCGCCGCGCCTCTTCTCTGAGGATTTGCCTTGCCAGGTCGATTCTTTTCTCCTCCGGGGCATCTCCGAGGTCGATCTCGGGCAGGTCGAGCTGGAGCGCCGGAGCGATGACCTGCACCAGACGGCCGTCGCTGCTTTGAAAGGTGGTGCGCAGCGCTTCGTGCCTCTCGACGAGCCGGTCGACGGCCCGGCGCAGCGCCTCGCGATCCATCGTTCCCGTGAAGCGAATCGCGGCAGTAACGTTGTAGGCGCCGCTCTCTGGGGCGAACTGCTCCATGTACCAGATCCGCGTCTGCGAATCCGACGCGGGGGCCCACCCTCGATAACGACCCAGCGGAACCGCCGCTTCATCTCCCGTATCCGGGCGGCGGGAAAGCGCCTGCTCGACCCGTTCCGCGAGCGCGGCGAGCGTGGGCGCCTCGAACAGTGCCCGTAGCGGCAGCTCGATCCCGAGCTCGCGCCGGATGCGGGAGACCGCCTGTGCGGCGAGGAGCGAGTGGCCGCCCAGCTCGAAGAAGTGCTGGTCTCTTCCTACGGCTTCGAGCCCGAGCAGGTCCCGCCATAGAGCTGCGATGCGTTTTTCCACTGGAGTTCGCGGCGGGGCCAGGCTCCCGAGGTTCTCGGGCCTCCGGTTGCGCGCCAGGCGCAGCGCCCGGCGGTCGAGCTTGCCGCGCGGCGTCAGCGGCAGGGATTCGAGCACCACCGCCGCCGACGGCACCATGTACTCCGGGAGCATGCTTCGCAAGAAACCCTGCACCTCGTCCGGGTTGAGCATCGCCGCCTCTTCAGGGACCACGTAGGCGACAAGCCGCCCCGAGCTTCCTTCTTCTTCGAACAGGACCGCGGCATCCCGGATCAGCGGGTGTTTTCTCAGGGCCGCGGCCACTCCTTCCGGCTCGACGCGAAAACCACGGATCTTGACCTGGTCGTCGGCGCGGCCGAGAAACTCCAGGCTGCCATCCTCCCGGCAGCGCACGATATCGCCGGTACGGTAGAGTCGGGAACCAGGGCTACCGAAGGGGTTCGGTATGAAGCTTTCCGACGTGAGGTCGGGCCGCCCGGCGTAGCCGCGCGCAAGCCCGATCCCGCCGATGTAGAGCTGCCCCGGAACTCCGTCCGGCACCGGCTTGAGGTTTCGGTCAAGGACCAGGGCCTGGACGTTGGCGATCGGCCGGCCTATGGGAACCACCGCCGACACGCCGCATTCCACCGGCTCGTTCGTGAGATCGGCGACCGTAGCCGCCACCGCTGTCTCGGTCGGACCATAGGTGTTGAGCAGGCGGACCTTCGGGCCGACGAACGCCTGCCACAGAGCCACTCGCTCGGGAATTGCTCTTTCTCCTCCGATGATCACCAGGCGGACACAATCGGGAACCTTCAGCCGCTCCGCCGCTGCACAGGCGGTCAGCCCGTGCCAGTAAGCGGTCGGCAGATCGAGCACCGTGATTCCCCGCGCCCGGCACTGCTCCAGAAACTCCGCCGGCGGAATGCACTCCGGCCGGCGGCAAAAGACGAGCGCCGCGCCCCCGGTCAGGCAGGGAAAGATCTCCTCCGCCGAGGTATCGAAGCTGATCGAGGCGAACTGCAGCACCCGATCGGAGGGGGCTATCTCGAAGATGCGGGCGGCTTCGGAGACGAAGTTCGCCAGCGCCCGATGCGGGATCTCGACGCCTTTCGGCACCCCCGCCGAGCCCGAAGTGTAGATGACGTAGGCAAGGTCCTCTCCCGAGACCTCGACGCGCTCTCCATCGGGTGCGGGTGTTCTCCACGAGCCGGGATCGTCGAGACAAATCACTTCCGCCGCGCCTTTGGCGGCCGCGCCGGCCAGCTTCCGCTCCGTCAGGACCGCCCGAGCGCCCGTATCCCGAACGATGTACTCCAGCCACCCGCTCGAGTACCTTGGATCGATCGGGACATAAGCCGCGCCCGCTTTGAGCACCCCCAGCATGGCCGCGATCGTCGCGGGCGATTGCGGCAAGTAAAGAGAAACACGTTCCCCCCTCCCGATTCCCCGCGCTCGCAGCAGCCGCGCGACCACGCCGGCCCGGCGATTCAGTTCGCCGTAGGTCAGATTTCCCGCGTCGCTCAGGACCGCCGTGCGATCCGGCGCTTCGGCCGCGCGCCGCTCCAAAGTCACGTGAACCGGCGGAGGCTCGGGGTCTGTCTCTGGCGGGTTGCATCGGGCCGTCAGGCGCCGGGCTTTCTCCTCCGACGCCAGGCTCAACCGGCGAAGGGGCATATCAGGCTCCCGAAGAAGATTGTCCAGCACCCGCTGAAAATGCGCCGTGACACGCCGGCCGTCTCGCTCGCCGAAAGCCGATTCGTGCAGGTCGAAATCGATCGAGAGGCTCTCTGCCGAGCCGAAATCGTGGATTTGAACGGCGAGGCTCTCGTCGCCGTGCCCGTTGTGCACCCACTCCGGCCTGGCCGGAATCCCCGCGAACTCGGAGAACGAACGGGTGTGATAGTTGAGCGCCACCTCGTAGACCCGCCTGAACAGCGGATTGGTCACCGCATACTGCCCGTAGCGCAGCGTCCGGCGCACCTCGCCGGTGAATTTCCTGGCCAGCGAAGCGAAAGTCTCGTCGTCGGCGAGCACCGTCCTGACCGGCAGAACTTCGGAGAACAACCCGATGGTGTCCTTGAAGATCGCCGTCCGCCGGTTGTGAGACGGCACGCCGATCGTGTAGCTGTCGTGGCCGTTGAGACAGTGGAGATATCCGATCAAGGCGGCTGCGAAAACGCCGAACAATCCCACCTGCTGCGAGCCATCGTTCAGCGCGGCCGCGATGCTCTTGGCCTTCTTCGTGCGCTCGCGCCCGAGATCGACGGACACCCGGCGAACCCGGGTACTTGTCACGGTGGGGACCCGCCCGTAGAAATCGAGCCTATCACCCACGTCCGCGACGAACGCCTTCCAGTAATCCTCCGTTTTCCGATACCGGGCGGAGCGCCGGCAGGAGCGCTCGTAAGCGACGTAATCGGCAAACGGCGGAAGGTCGACGGTTCGCGCCAGCCTCCCTTCCCTCGCGAGGCAATAGAGCTCCGCCGTCCTCCGGTAGATCACCTCGAAAGACCAGCCGTCGCAAACGAGATGGTGCACGTTGAGGTACCAGACGAAGCGGTCCTCCGCCAGCCGGATCAGGGCGCTCTCGAAAAGCCGGCCGCGCCAATCGAGCGCCTTCCCGCAGCGCTCCTGCATCCACCGCTTCGCCGCCGCTCGAGGATCGTCGGAGCCGGAAAGGTCCACGTTTTCCACTTCGGACGGCACGGAGGGCAGCACCGTTTGCAGCGGAATGCCTTCGTCTTCCTCGAAGCGCGTGCGCAGCGCGTCGCTCGAAGCGACGAGAACCGAGAACGCCTGCCGGAAAAGCGCTACGTCAATTTGCCCGTCGAGGTAAAGCGCGCACGCCAGATTGAAGACCGGTGCCTCCGGCAGCAGATTTTGCGCGAGCCAGATCTGGAGCTGGCTCGGCGTGAGGTTCGACCGGTCGTACGGATTCGCTGCCGCGGGAGCGCCCGCCCCCGGCGAGCCGGCCGCGGCGGTCCCGCCTTGCCGCTCGCCCGCACCTCTGGCGAGGAGTTCTGGTTGATCGAAGCTCACGGACATTTATGACTGTGCAGACTGTTCAAGCCGTTCAACCGCTTCGCTCGGTTCAAGCCGTGCGGGCTCACGGCGGTTCAGGTTCACGGTTCAAGGCCGCGCGAAGCGCAGCATGGAACGGACCGCGGAATCACAGAGCACGTGGAGACAAGACGGACCGAGAGTCTGAACGAACGAAAGACCCTTGACCCTGGACGCCCGACGTTGCTCCGCTCACTGCTCTCCGGTCTCAGCGCCTGGTGTTCTCGACGATCCGGAGGTTCGTGCCGGTTTCCGGTCTTCGGTCTCCGGTCGATAGACCGTCAGCGGCGCCAGTATCCGCCCCACTGCCGCATACGTGAGCCTCATCACGCGCAGCGGGTAATAGAGAAAGTAGAGAATTTCCGGGAGTGACAGCAGGTTCCTGTCGAGCTCGTTGGGAGCCAAGGCTTGCCGAACCGTATAAGCCAGGTGGGGAAGCTTGTCGCGCAACCGCTCCCGCGCCATAAAGAAAAGCGCCGCGCGTTCGAGCGGCCCCATTCCATGCGAACGCGCAAACAGTCTGCGCTGAAACAGAAACGAAACCCGGCGGACGCGGCGGTCTCGATCGATCGCGGCCCGGACCCGCTCCGTCAACGGCGCCCCGAGCAGATTTCCCGCGAGATCCAGCCCTAGCAAGACTGCCCGCAGCGCGTGCCAGCTTTCCGCACGAGCGAGCACAGCATCCCAGTTCATTTCCGGATTCGTCCGCACCACTTCGGCCACGTCGCATATCCACCCGAGCCGCTGCCAGCAGTGCTTCGTCCCGTGAATGCAGAGAACCATGACCAGGTCTTCAGCGCAAAGCGTCGGTATTTCTTTTCCCCCAAGGGATACGCGCCCCGCCCGGCGCCACAGGCTGTCCAGATCCAGGCCGAACGAATACCTTTGCTGAGCAATCTTCCAATGCAAGTCGACCTTGGCCGGGCTGTCCGTCCGCACGAACGTATAAGCGTGAGCTGATCGCAGATGCTCCGATTCTTCAGCGTCCGTGAGGTCCCGCCACGGACGATAGCCGCCGGCCAAGAGCAGTTTCCTGACGCGCTCGAAATCTTTTTTGCGAATCAAAATATCCAGGTCGCCGAATTGCCTGAGTGTCAGGTGACCGTAGGCAGCCGCCGCAAGCGTCGGTCCCTTGAATGGAATCGCTTTGATGTGCTCGGCCTCCAGCCACCCCAAGATCTTCAACATTTCGCTCGTGAACGACAGCGACATGGCGGCATTGGCGAGATAATTCCGCCGCAACTGATCGAGAATCTCGGCGGGAACGGTGGCGTCAGGAAGACGTTTCAAGGCTCGATAAACCAAAGGCAGGACCCCGTGCATCGACGCTGTAAGAACGACCTTTTCCCAAGCCAGGGGGCTGCTCGCGATGCGTTGAATTGCGGCCGCTGCGGCTGAATCGATAGCGTTACGGGCGCTGTATAGGATCAGCCCCCTTTCCAGCACTCTTCTCTCGCCTCCGCTCCCGAAGCTCACCGAAGACCTCGTGTGTCGCTACCGGTAGTACTGCGCCTGGATCTCGAAGAGACGCGCGTACTTGCCGCCGCGATCGAGCAGCTCATCGTGCGTTCCCCGTTCGACGATCCTTCCGCCCTCGAGGAAGTAGATTCGATCGGCCATGCGGACCGTGGACAGCCTGTGGCTGATCAGGATGACCGTCCGCCCCCGGGCGAGTTCGTGAAACTTCTCGAAAACCTCGTACTCGGCCCTGGCGTCCATTGAGCTCGTCGGCTCGTCCATGATCATGATCTGAGCCCGGCGCAGGAACGCCCGCGCGAGAGCGATCTTCTGCCATTCTCCGACGCTGAGTTCTTCGCCCTTCTCGAACCATTTGCCGAGGATCGTGTCGTAACCGTTTTTGAGGCCCGCGATCGCGTCATGGGCGCCCGCTTCCCGGGCTGCTTCTACGACCCGCCCGTCCCCGGGTTCCAGATCTGTATTTCCCAGCCAGATGTTGTCGCGGGCCGTCAGGTGGTAGCGCGCGTAGTCCTGCAGGATGACGCTGATGTTTCGGCGGAGGTCCTGAATGGCGAGATCTCGAAGATCGATCCCGTCGAGGGAGATCCTGCCCTCGGTCGGATCGTATAACCGGCACAGGAGCTTGACGAGCGTGGTTTTTCCCGCGCCGTTCTCCCCCACCAGCGCGATATGTTCTCCGGGACGGATGGTGAGGCTTATATCTTCAAGCACCTTACGATCCCCCAGCGGATACTGAAACCCGACGTGGTCGAACACGATGCCCTTCTCGCGCAACGGCCGAACCGATTTCGGCGTTCGCGACTCCACGATTTTCGGGCGGAGGTTCAGAAACTCGTACATATTGGAAAGAAAAAGATTGTCTTCGTACAGCCGCGCGATGCTGCCGAGGAACTGCCGCAGATAGCTCTGGCCGCGCTGGACGCCCTGGTAGAACATGACGAGCTCTCCGAGGGTCACCAGGCCGTGGGCGGCCCGCGCCGCCAAAAAGGCGTACAACCCGAAGGCGGCCACCACGGCGCTCGACTGCGTTATTAGCTCGTCCACCGAGCGTCTCGTCGTAAGCCCCAGCCGTTCCCGCCGCAGCCCGGCCCGCAGATCGCGAAAACGGTCAGCGAACAGCCGGCCCAGGTTGAACAACCGAATCTCCTTGGCATGGGTGTCCCTCGTGAGCAACCAGTTGAAGTACGACGCCTGTCTCTCGAGGCGCGTGTTCTCGCGCTCCCAAGCGTAGATTTTGCGCGCGTGCCGAAAGCGAACGAGCAGCCCGGGAATTGCCGCGGCCGCGAGAAGGACCGGCACGAGCCAGTGAAACGACACCAGCACCGCTACGATTGCCACCAGGGACACGGCGCTCTGGCCGAGCTGGAGGAGGCCGTGGAGAATCCGGTTGGGCCGAAACGGGGCCTCTTGTTGGGCCCTATGGAGCGTGTCGTAGTATTGCGGGTTCTCGTAGTATTCCAGGTCCACCTCGATGGACTTGGCGTGGAGCAGGTCCTGCATCCGATCGGTAACGAGTTGAGAATGCGCCGTGCCGACGACGCCGGATACCGTGGTGCACAGCAGTTCCAGGAGCGCGACCCCGCCGGAAAGCAGGACGAGCCAGACCACCTGTTCGAGCGCTCCGGCCTTGTCCGCGGCCACGGTCGCCGCGCTCACCGCGTCGACCACGAGCTTGATCAGATACAAACCGGCCAGGGGCAAGAGCCCCAACACAAACACCAGGACAACGCTCGCAGCCGTCAGAACGGGCGAGCTTTGCCAGACGAAGACCAGGGCTCGCTTCAGGTTGGGCAGGAGCGTTTGCACGAAGGACACTCGCAGTTCCCCCTGCCCCGACAAAGAATGGCTATCGGTCACGGCGCCCGCGACTCCGGAAAGGAGAAGGTGATATCGTAAAGATCGGCGGGATTGCCCCGTTCGAAGAGGGATCTTCCCTCATGGCTCAACCAGGCGTGCCCTTCCAGAGCGCGATCTCCCCTACGTACGCCGCAGTGAAAAACCACGGGGAACCCGCACCGAGTCGCAAAAAAGTACAGCGCCAGGGCCCGGGGCAGACATTTTCCCGGAGCAGGAAACGACATGCGCCTTAAGAGCGCGTCCGTGTATCGCCGGGCGCGCTGCAACTCGACCGGGTCGCCTGTCGGGGCAATTCGCCCGGGCGTCAGCCAGCGGAGCAGTCGTCCCACGGCTATCCTTCTGAGCGCCAACCGAAGGAAGACAAGGAGACCGAGAACTCGAAGAAAAAGCACTACCCTTCGCGCGACCATTGCCGCGGTGCGAAAACACGGCCCGTCCGGCCCGCCGATAAGGTTGTCAGCGGCCCTGTCGCAAATAGTCCGCCGAGTGGAAACCTGCGATCACAACCAACCGCATGCTACCACAAATGACCGGACGGGAAAGGATGAGAATACGCGACGAAATTTCGAGGAAGGATCGATGGCGATGCCGCCCCCTTTTCAGGCGCCGCATCGCCGTTGTGAGGGCGGACGCCTTTTACGAGGAGCCGCAGGGCCACCAGGCTTCTGGCCCGTTGGCCTTCTTCCCCGGCCCATCCCCGCCCGAGCACTCGGGCGTTCGGATCAAGGTTGTCCCGTCGAACCAGCCCTGCGGGTACGGAGGCGGGACGCCGTCGTTTCCGCTGGCGACGATCTCGCTCAGACGTCCGTACTCGATCAGCCGGGGCGCAGCAAATTGCTTCTTGTCGCCCATGAGGGAACCCTCCTTTTCGGCACACTACTTTTAACGCCGAACGTATAACTGATCAACACATCGTCGAAAATAATTCCAACTTAGAATTTTCCGGAAGCAATCGTTTACCACGAAACGCGCCTGCCGTTCAAGACACGACCGGAGCGCCCGTGCGGAGCTCCGGTCGGTCGAGAGGCCGTTTCCAGCTAACCGCGGCCGTTGCCTGCCGGCCGGAACGCCTCGCGACGCGCCCTCTCCTCAACCCCGGGAAGGGACGACCCGGAGAGGGAAAGCCGTTTCTGCCGGCTCGCAACGGCTCGAAGCCAGATCTCGAGCTGAGCGACCTGATCGATCCAACGATGGAGGATCGCCGGCACTCCTTGGGGGCTTTCGCTGAGTCTGAGCGCGTCTGACAACACGCCCCCGAACCTTGTCGCGTCGATATAGCCCAGCTTTCCGGCAATCGGCTCTGCCCGAGACGCGAAGAGCTTGAGGTAGTCGGACCCGAAGTCGCGAAATCTCCGGCGATACACGTCGGTGTAATTGATCTTGATCTCGCACTGCCGAATCGCTTCCGGAAGAATTCCCTCGAGGCCGTGCCGCTGAAGCACTCGTCCCCGGATGTTCCTCCTCCTGGTGTGCGCCAAGTGCTCGTATTTCGCCTCCGGCGGGACGGCCAGGCAGAACTCCACCAGACGCCTGTCGTGATACGGAAATCTCCGCTCGACTGGGAGGGGGTAAGGCATTTGAATCACCCACCGCCCCGGGTTGAGAAACTCGTACTCCAGCTGCCTCCCCCATTCCTTGAACTTCGGAAACCCGCCGAGGCATTTTTTCTGCTCCACGACCCGACTGAGAATCCTGTCGCGGAAGGACGGGGTGAACCAGTCCGGTATCACGGGCCGCTCCAGCTCCGTGTGCATCCAGCGATAGTAGTAAGAACGGCTGACGCCGTGCGGCAACAACGGGACCAGCCCGAATCTGACCAGGCGGCCGAGGCTGCTGCGCACACCGCTTTGCAGGCACTCCGCCCCGAGGCGGGCGAGAAGCTCCCCCCACTCCCAGCTCCGAACGAGGGAATCCCAGACGAACGACGTCCCGATGACGTGGTTTTCCGCTCCGTCGCCGCTCAACATGATTCGCGTGCCGCTTTCGTGCGCGAGCCGATAGAGAGCCCTTCCCGCTTCGTGGATGACGAGCCGGTTCGGGTAATCGATCTTCGACCGGGCCGGCTCGTCCCCGCGCGGATCCAGCAGGCCGCAAAGCCCGTCGGCGACCACGAAACGCGACGCCACGCTGTACTTGTCCAGAACCGATGTGATCAAAGGCCGCTCGTCACACCCCAGCTCGTCGAAAACCAGCGAGAACGCCGTGAATCCCTTGTTCGCCGCAGCGGCCGAGCTGTAGAGCTCGTGTGCGGTGCACACGATCGACGAAGAATCGAACCCCCCGCTCAGCTCCGCCCCGACCGGGCCGGCGCTTCGCAGCCGGCAGCGAACGGACTCCTTGAAAAGCTCCCGGAAATGCTCTGCGTATTGCCCCCTGTCTCGATAGCGAATCTCTTTGCCCGGATCGATCTCCCAATACTTGTGTAGGCGAGCGCCGGCCCGTGTCACGATCAGATAATGAGCGAAAGGAAGCTCCGAGATTCCCTTGAAATACGACCGGCTGAGATCGCGGTAGGTGTGGCATTGGATACCGCACCACGTGAACCACTCGGCTACTTTGTCATCATCGACTTCTACGGAAATCTCGGGATCCTCGAACAACTGGGCGCACTCCGACGCGAAAACGAAACGTTTTTCGTCGAAACGATAATAAAAGGGCCGAATGCCGTACGTATCGCGAGCACAAAACAGACGCCGAACCTTGTCATCCCACAGGGCGAACGCAAAGTCGCCGACGACCCACTTGAGGCAATCGACCCCCCAAACGTCGTAAGCATCGAGCACGAGGGCAACGTCGGTCGGGTTTTCGAGTTTTCCAATCTCCGGCCGGAGCCTGTCGATCAACTCCTCCCGATTGTCCACACGACCATCAAACACGAGCCGGCAGGTTCGGTCGCGGTTAACAGCCGGTTGAACCTCGTGCAGCGATTCTTCGGTCGTACGGAGCTGCCGGCACCCCAACCCGACGGAGCCCGCAGCCCATGTCCGCGCGCCGTCCGGCCCGAGATGCGGAACGCAGTCGAGCATCCTCTGGAGCAGGCCCCGGTCCACCGGCCTGCCGTCGAGGCAATAGATGCCCGCTATACCGCTCACCCGATTCTCCTTTGAGCTCCTTGTATATCGGCACCGCTCGGGACGGTCCTCGCCCCCTCGAAGAGCCGCCCCCTCGATGTAATTGTCGCCGCTGCGGGCTCGATTTCCAGCCGGTGCTTCACCAGCACCTGCCGCACGGCTTCCGGGCTCACGTTGAGCTTCAGCCGGTCTCGAATCCAGCGCGCCGACCGATGCGGGCGTTCGGCTTTGCAGTTGATGATCCTTTGCTTCATTTCCGGGGTCAGCTTGTAACAGCGCCCGCGCCGGTGATCGATCAGGCCGGCCTTTCCGTTCTTCAGATATTTTTTGACGTAGTTATGAATCGTCCGCGCGCTGACTTCCAAAAGTTCGGCCGCTTCGGCATAGGCGAGCTTCTTCTCAATCGCAAGCTCGACTACTCGCGCGGCAATCTCCTTGCTTCTTACCACCGCGAATCCTCCGGATCCTTTGTGGCGAGAAGCTACGCGATCTCGACGAGGCCCTTGTCGCGCAGCTTCTCGATAAATTCCATCACCCGAGACCGCAATTCTGCTTCCTCGATGTCATATTCCTCCAGCATTGCACTGACGACCTTGGCCGGCAGCCGGTGCTCCGACAGCAGCTGCCAGATACGGGTGCCTACTGCATCGAGGCCAAAATAAATCTCGGTCCGCGTGTTCAAAAGGACCGCCTCTCCGTCGAGCGCCTGGAAGATCACGTCCCGTGGAACGGTGACGATCGAATCGTCTCGGATCATCGGCGCGCCTCCTTTCTACAGTTCGCGCGATTCGCGATGCCGAGGTCGCACGCCACCGTCTCGTAGACGGCGGGCAAGAACTCGAAGCCCCGCGGATAGATCAGGCGGCGGACCGCCAGGGTGGCGAGAAACTCACTGTAAGTCTCCAGGAGCCTTTGCTGTGCCGGAAGTCCGATCATGGTGCTCGCCCGGGTGTACGCGAGCAGCTCGATCAACGCCCGAGCCCGTGGAAGCGCAACGCTCTCCGCCGGTTGGTCCATCGTCCCGACCGGCTGCAGGAGATAAACCGCCGCGAGGGGAGCGGGAGAAACAGCGAAGGGCGCCTGCAGCTCCACTGCGGAATAGCGGCGCTTCATTTGCCGGTCCCCGCCGGCGGCCCTGCCGCTCTCGACTAACTCCTCCAACGTACGCGGCCAGAGATTCATGGACGGGGCTCCGGGCACCGCGAACGGCCTCCCCTCTCTGCCCACGATCGGCAAGACGTCGTCCGTGACCAGAGCATGCCCCCTTTGGACGAAATACAGAGCCAGCGTCGACTTCCCGTAGCCGTTGCTTCCCAGGAAGGCCACGGCTCTCCCGCCGCAAATCACAGCCGCCGCGTGGAGGCTGTAGACGTTTCGCTGCTGCAAAACGAACGACATCACCAGGCCGAACAGCCATACTTCCACGTCTTCCAGCCCGGCTCCCGGGTGGGGGTAGCATTCGATCCAGCTCGTATCGCTCCCGACGACGAACTCCACGCGCCGGGCGGTGTTGTGGCAATCCAGCACGTACCCGCCCTCGACGTCATAAACCGCGATCGAAGGATGGCCGGCGCCGTTCTTGATTTGCCCAAGAAACGAACGCTCAGGAAACATCTGGCCCGTGCCTCCTTCGTTGGCTTTCAGCGTGAACCTAATGTCCGGAGCGCCGCTGGCTTCCCCGGGCGAGAGCGAGAACGCCGTGTCGCTCTCGATCGAGAGCCCGCACACGTCGTAGCGGTAACGGTTATTCATTATAGATTGTTCGAGGTTCGAAGTTCGAGGTTCGAAGTTCGAAAGCCGAGAAACCTCATCGCGCCGAGAAGGCCAAGAACGCGAAGGAATAGCGGGTTTTTATTTGCAAGTCTTGCGTTTTTGGGAGGCAAAGGACAGTTCAAAGTTAGTTCGAGGTTCGA
Organism: Candidatus Zixiibacteriota bacterium; assembly: GCA_035574315.1. Lineage (NCBI taxonomy): Bacteria > Pseudomonadati > Candidatus Zixiibacteriota > Candidatus Zixiibacteriota bacterium. The sequence goes on along the minus strand of DATLYW010000013.1, from coordinate 8,178 downwards.
AGTCGGGAACTCATCGCGCCAAGAACGCCAAGATGGGATTCTTGTCATTCACGCGCGCAGGCGCGAACGAAATACCGGTCTTTTCCTGGCGAGCTTTGCATTTTTGCTGGGACAATGATGATTCGAAGTTCGAGGTTCGAGGTAATGACCGGGAACCGGAGACCGAGGACCGACACGAGCTTAAAGATTGACCGACTTTCCCTCGCAGGCGCACCGGGCGCAAGGGTTATAATAATTTCCTTCCCCCTTGCGTGCTTCGTTTCCCGTCGGGGAAAAGCACCGCCAGCCTCCGTTGCAGCTGCTCCGTGGTGAACGGCTTCGCCAGATAGTCGTCGCAACCGGCCGCCAGGCAGCGCGCCCGGTCGGCGGAGGCCGCGAGGCTCGTGGCGGCCACGATCGGGATGCTTCGGAAATCCGGATCGCTCTTTAGCAGCCGCGCCACCTCGAAGCCGTCCATTTCCGGCATGACCATGTCGAGGATGATCGCGTGCGGCCTGTTTGAACGGACGCTTTCCAGGGCGTCTCTGCCGCAGGTCGCCGTCGCCACGTCCCATCCTCCCGCCCGCAGCGTGGCACACAGCCGCGAAAGGTTTTCCGCTTCGTCGTCGACGATGAGTATTCTTGGAGCCGTCATAGGAGTCGAGGCCGTCCGTTCGGCGCTACCGAAGCTGAGCCTTCGATCTTTTTGCCTTTGCCGCGGCGCCCAGCGACACCACAGACGCCACGCCGGAGGTTTCTGGAACGAGCCCGGCTCCGGGCCGCCCGGCCTTCTCGCCCCCGTTGAGGCCGACCGGCTGGAAATTCGGCACGATCTCGCGAAGAATCTCGAGCAGCGCCTTCGAAGCTCCCTGGATGGCGAGCTTTTCCATTTCCACGATCCGGTCCATCAGAGCCGCCGAGTCCACGTGAAGGCTCGGACGGATCTTCAAGATCTTGTTCGCGCCGGTGGTCTGGACCGTCTCCCCTGGCCCGATCAGCTCCTCGTGCAGCTTTTCGCCCGGCCGAAGCCCGATGAACTTGATCTCGATATCCTTACCTGGAATCAAACCCGACCCGCGGATCAGGTTGCGTGCGATGTCGACCAGCTTGATCGGCTCGCCCATGTCGAGAACGAAGATCTCCCCGCCTTCGGCCAGCGAGACGGCTCGCAGGACGAGCTGTACCGCTTCCGGAATCGTCATGAAGTAGCGCGTGACCTCCGGATGGGTCACGGTCACGGGGCCGCCGCTCTCGATCTGCTTGCGAAACAGCGGCAGCACGCTGCCGCTGCTGCCGAGCACGTTGCCGAAGCGCACCGCCGAGAAGATCGTGTCCGCGTTGCGGACGTTGCACTCCAGGGCGTCGATGTACATCTCGGCGACCCGTTTGGTCGCGCCCATCACGTTGGTCGGGTTCACCGCCTTGTCCGTCGAGATCAGCATGAACTTCTCCACCTTGTGCTCGATCGCGACGTGGGTGAGGCGCGAGGTCCCCACGATATTGTTCAGCACCGCCTCCTCCGGATGGAATTCCATCATCGGCACGTGCTTGTAGGCCGCCGCGTGAATTACGATCTGGGGGGCGTACTGGCTGAATACCTCCCTCAGAGGGTTGGTGTGCTTGATGTCCACGAGCACGGCGGACCGGGTCACCGCCGGGAATTTCTGAGCGATCTCGGTATCGATCGCGAACAGCCCCCCCTCGCTCTTGTCCAGGAGGACGAGCACCTCCGGCTCGTAGGACGCGATCTGCCGGCAGAGCTCCGAACCGATGGATCCACCGGCCCCGGTCACCAGGATCCGGCGTCCCTTGATCAACCGTCGGATCGGCTCCTGGTCGAGCCCCAGGGGTACCCGCTCGAGAAGGTCCTCCGAGGAAAGGCTTCGGATCTGGGCGAGACTCACCTTCCCGTCCCTGATCTCTCTCAGGTTGGGCAGCGTCTTGATGCCGACGCTGAACGCTTCCAGCGACTTGACGACGTCACGTAGCAGCTCCCGCTCGGCCGACGGGATCGCGACGATGACCTCCTGGGGCCGCTTGTCCTCGATGATCGCGCGCAGCTGCTCGCGCGTGCCGAGCACCGGGACCCCGTGGATCCGCTGCCCGGCCTTCTTGACGTCGTCATCGACAAAGCCGACCGGCTTGTACCTGTAAACCGCCGCGTTGTTCTTCATGTCGCGCACGATCATCTCGCCGGCGTCGCCCGCGCCGTAAATCAAGACGCGCTTGCGCTCCGTGAACCCCGGGAACGCTTGATAGAACCGCCGCGCCATCCGGATCCCGCCCATCAGGAAAATCAAGATTAGAGAATCGATGATAAAGATCGACCGCGGATAGCCGCGCAGCTCCAACGCCCAGTGGACGAAGCCATAGAAAAGAACCGTGCTGCACAGGACGGCTGCAAAGATGTTGCGCAGGTCCCAAATCCCCGTGTAGCGCCACAGCCCGGCGTAGAGCCGGAACGGAACGAACGTAACTCCGCGGATCAGGAGCAGCCAGGGCAGCATGCTCAGCATCAGCCCCAACTGGTCGGCGGGAACCTGGCCGTCGAACCTGAGCCAGAACGCGAGGTAATTCGAGAGCACCACCAGGACCGCGTGAACGGCGATCACGATCACGCGGCGGTACCTTTGTGGGATCATCTTTTCACCTTGCTTTCATTGCCGTTTTGCGTGAGTCTGCCTCGGGCGATCGGGGAAGGCCTGGCCCGAAAGTGGAACGAACGTGTTGTTGGGGTAAAAGGGCCGATTAGGATACCTGACCGCTGCCGAAGTGGGCGTTTTGCTCCGCCCACAGCCGGTCACACAGTCTACCCTCTGGAAATACAATGTCGTCGAGCGTCAAGACGCTATCCCTGGCGACGTTGCGCCGGAGCCGGCAGCCCTCCGCCAACCCGATCGGCAGCAACCCTTCGGCCCGAGCGACTTCCGAGTTCTCACAGAGCCCGTAGGTCATGTAATGACCCATGCCATCGAGCGTCTGTCCGGCCTTCAACGGAATCTTCGCCGCCGCCACGACCTCGACCACCGGCCCGCCGAGCGGCGCGATCGCCGCATCGCCGAACAAGACGGCTCTGGCCACGGTGTTCGGGACCTCGAAATGGCAGAGGTGGTACGGGGTGTAGAAGCAGTACAGCGGTCCCTCGCCTAACTTGTATAGATTCAAGTAATGCTTTTGCGCCGGATGATCGTGGGTCCCCAGGACAAAAACTCCCGGACTCGGCGCCGCACCGACTACGTAGTCCACGATGCCGGCCCCCTCCAGTAGCTCGTCCACCGAAAACCGGCGAGCTGCTTCCTGGATCGGTGTTCCCGCCTCAACCGTGGGGCCGTGCATTCCCCTCCTGGCGACCCTCATGCCGGTAGCGTTTGCCACGATCGCCTGCTCGAACGAGATCTTGGTCCCGTCAGCGAACGATGTCACCATGTGGGCTTTTTGCTTCCACTGCCGTGCAAAGCCTTCCTGAGTCGTAGGGTTGCGGTAAGGATCGTGCAGTCCCTTGATGTTTCCGCACAAGACGGGCCGCACACCGATCCCTTTGACGAAACGGTATAGGTTCATCGTCACGCCCGGCTGATCGCCGTCGCAGTTCGTGAGCACGACGCCGGCCCGGTCCGCTCGGACCTTGAGGATGGGACCCACCGTCCCGTCCAGCTCGGCGTTCATCATGATCACGTGCTTGCGGTTCTCGATGGCCCTCAGGACCACGTGGGAGCCGTACTCCACGGTCCCCGTCACTTCGATCATGGCGTCGACGTTCCCGGCCTCGCAGAGGAGGAAGGGGTCGGTTGTGACCGCGTACTCTCCACGGCCGACGACGTCCTCCAGCTCCTTCAGCTCGTGCACTTCGCCGACGGCCGCGATTCCCGCTTCCGCGTAAGCGCGGCGGGCCTCTTCGATGTGCCGGTTCGCGATCGCCACCAGCCGCATGCCACGCACAGCAGTAGCGATCTGGAGCGCGATCCCGCGCCCCATGAAGCCGGCCCCCACCATCGCTACGCGGATCGGGTTGCCTTCGCGTTCCCGCTTCTGCAGGGCCGTATCGACGATGATCACGTTCCGCCCCTTTCAGCCTGCGGTGGCAGTCGATAATCGGGCCAGGCCATGTCTTTTCGGGATATGACCCGGACCTCCTCCGGCCACCGGATCCCGAATGCTGGGTCGTCGTAGCGGATCCCGCCTTCGCTCGACGGGTTGTAGAACTCGGAGACCTGGTAAGTCACTTCCGTCGAATCCTCGAGCGTCTCGAAGCCATGGGCGAAGCCTTCCGGCACGTATACCATCCGATAGTTGTCCGCCGTCAGCTCGAAGCCCATCCACTTTCCGAAGCTTTCCGATTCCGGCCGAAGGTCGATGATGACATCGTAGATCGCTCCCCGCGTGCACCGGACGAGCTTGACCTCGGCGTAAGGTGCCGCCTGATAATGCATCCCCCGCAGCGTCCCTCGCTGCTTGTTGAACGAGACGTTCGCCTGCACGAATCGCCCCTCTAGCCCTTGCGCTTCGAACTCTCTCCGACACCAGGAGCGAGCGAAAAAGCCCCGGTCGTCCCGGAACGGCTCCAGCTCGATCAGATAAGCGCCCTTCAGACCGACTTCCTTGAACAACACGCGTGCCTCTCCTTCGAATGCGAGACGAGGACCCCCGGCTAGCCGCGCGCCTCTCGCGCGACCTCCGCACTTTCTGCCGACGGCCGCCAGTAGAGCTGCCCGTCGATCTGGCCGGTCCCAAGCAGGTGCTGCAATTGCTTCAGCCGTGTAAACGCACGGAACTGGAACATTTCCGGCGTCAGGTCGATTCTCTGGAAGACCGCTAACAGCTCGCGCGCGCCCTCGGCGAGAGTGCAGCGACACCGGAAGCCGGGAAGTCTGGAGTGGATCTTGTCGAAGTTGACTCGATAGCTCCGGTTGTCGCCGTCACTGTTTCCAAAGGTCAGCTCGCACCCCGGGAACGTGTCCGAGACCGCCTTGGCGATCTCCCTCACCTGGTAATTTTCCGACGTCATGCCCACGTTGAACACCTCGTTGTGGATGACTTCGCGCGGAGCTTCCAGAGCGCACGCGATCGCGTGGGCGATGTCGCGCACGTGAACGAGCGGCCGCCACGGCGTGCCGTCGCTCGTCATGGCGATCCGCCTGGTCGTGTACGCGAGGCCCGCCAGATTGTTGAGCACCAGGTCGAAGCGCATCCGAGGAGAGGGACCGTAGGCCGTCGCGTTGCGAAGGAAAACCGGGGAAAAGTCGTCCGACGCCATCGCCGATACGTCGCGCTCCACCAGGACCTTGCATTTCGCGTAAGCCGTTTGAGGATTGGTCTCCGATTCTTCCGTCTTGAATTCCCCCGAACCCGCACCGTAGACGCTGCAGGACGAGGTGTAGACGAAGCGCGGCACCCTCGCTTCGACACACTTCGCGGCAAGCGCTACGGTGCCCCGATGGTTGATGGCGAAGGTGAGCTCCGGATCGTGCTGCCCGAGGGGGTCGTTGGAGAGTTCTGCGAGGTGAACGACGGCGTCAAAACCACGGAGGTCGTCCACTGTAACGTGACGCAGGTCCTTGTCGAGGCAGGCGATTGTTTGCTCCGGCTGGTAGAGACAGCCGTCCCGATAAAATCCCGTATCCAGCCCCCTCACCGAATGGCCCCGCTGCGTCAGGTACGGTGCCAGAACCGAGCCGATATATCCGTCCACTCCGGTGATCAATATTTTCATAGGGCCCTCAACGCCGGCTTCGAGACACGCCCCTTCGCATCGACTTTCCACGGCGCGTCTCCACGCGCCCACAGATCTTCCAGGATATTTTTCTCTTTAAGGGTGTCCATGCACGACCAGAAGCCGTTATGCCGGTAGCCCATGAGCTGCCCTTCCCTGGCGAGCCGTTCCACCGGCTCGCGTTCCCAGACGGTGTCGTCGCCGTCGATGTAATCCAGCGCTTTCCGGTTGAGCACGAAATAGCCCCCGTTGATCCACCCTTCGCTGTGCTCCGGCTTCTCGTAAAAGTCCACGACCCGGTCGCCGGCGAACCTGATCCGCCCGAAGCGCGCCGGCGAGCGAACTGTCGTGACCGTGGCAAGCTTGCCGTGAGATTCGTGGAACTGGAGAAGCGCGGTAATGTCGAGGTCGGCGACCCCGTCGCCGTAAGTCAGCATGAACGTCTCATCCTTCTCCAGCCAGCTCCGCAAGCGCTTCACCCTGCCGCCGGTTTGGGTGTGCAGCCCGGTGTCGACCAGATGGACCCTCCAGTCCGGGTGGCTGCCGTTGTGGAACTGCGTTCTGCCGGTCGCCAGATCGACCGTCACGTCGTTGTTCAGCGCGTAGAAATTGAGAAAGTAATCCTTCACGACCTCTTGCTTGTAGCCGAGCGCAATCACGAATTCGTTGACCGCGTGCGCTGAGAAGATGTTCATGATGTGCCAGAGGATCGGCTTGCCGCCGATTTCCACCATCGGCTTCGGCTTGAGCGTCGTTTCCTCGGACAATCTCGACCCGAGGCCTCCCGCCAGAATGACAGCTTTCATTACCTACCCCCTTCAGATTGCGGATTGCCAAATGGCGGACTGTTTCGCGGTTCGAGGTTCGAAGTTCGAGGTGCCGACCGAAGACCGCAGACCGGGGACCGGAGACCGGCACGAACGCGCTGCAGGGCACGAGCGAAACCGGTTTTTCTTTGCGATCTTTGCGTCTTTGGGCGATGAATTCAATTCCCTTCTCGTGCCAAGAGCGCCAAGCACGCAAAGAAAAGACTTTCGCTCCTGCGCCTGTCGGCGCAGAAGGACACTGCTTTTTTCTTGGCAGCCTTTGCGTCTTTGCGCGAGGAATTGCTCTTCTCTACCACCCGTGTTCGGTCCTCACCTTGAATTTCGAACCCGGACCCGGAACTGTCGTCAAGCTATGTCCGCGAAGGTCCTCTCCATGCGGCGGAAGTAAAAGAGCCCGCCGACGAAGATGGCTGCTGCGACCAGGACGGAAACTCCGACCATCAGTCCGGGCTGCGTCTCGGTACCGAGCAAAGCCCAGCGGAAACCGTCCACGACCCCGGCCATGGGGTTGAGGCCGTAAAGGGGACGCCACTGCTCGGGGACCAGGCTGCTCGGATAGGCGATCGGCGTGGAAAACAGCCAGATCTGCGTCAGAAACGGCAGCGTGTAGCGCACGTCGCGGTACTGCACGTTGAGCGCCGAGAGCCACAGCCCCACCCCCAGCGACGTCACCAGGGCCAGGAGCAGGAATGCCGGTAGCCATACGATGTTCGCGGTCGGAGCGATGCCGTAATAAGCCATCATTCCCAGCAGCACGGCGAAGGCGATCACGAAGTCCACCACGCCGGAAAGAGCGGTCGACAGGGGGATCGCGAGCCGGGGAAAATAGACCTTCTTGATCAGATTGGCGCTCGCAACGAGACTGTTCGACGAGTTCATCAAAGAATGGGCAAAGAAGTTCCAGGGCACCAGCGCCGCGTAGCTGAAAATGGGGTACGGAAGCCCATCCGACGGCACTTTCGCCAGGCGGCCGAAAAACAGGCTGAAGACGACCATGGTGAAGAAAGGCTGGATGATCGCCCACGCCGCGCCCAGGACGGTCTGCTTGTAGCGGACCTTGATGTCACGCCAGGTGAGGAAATAGAGCAGCTCCCGGTATTCCCAGAGCTCGTGCAAATTGACCGCGACCCAGCCCCGGGAAGGTTCGATTCTTATCACCGGCGTCCTGGGCGAAGATTCTGCAGATGTTCTACTCACGAAGGCTCCCAATTGAATTTGCGAATCACAAAAATGGTTCCAAGTTCGGGGTTCGAGGTTCCAGGTGCAGACCGGAGACCGGGGACCGGGGACCGAAGACCGGCACGAACGTGCCGCAGGCACGAGTGAAATACCGGGTCTTTCTTGGCGATCTTCGCGTCTTTGCGCGATGAATTCAATTCCGTTCTCGCGCCAAGCCCGCCAAGGGCGCAAAGAAAAGATTTTCTCTTCCGGCCGACGGCGCGGAAAACACTCGTTCTTTCTTGGCGATCTTCGCGTCTTTGCGCGGAAATACTGGTTCCAAGTTCGGGGTTCGAGGTTCCACGTGCCGACCGCAGACCGGGGACCGAAGACCGGCACGAACGCGCCGCAGGCACGAGTGAAACCGGTTTTTCTTTGCGATCTTCGCGTCTTTGCGCGATGAATTCAATTCCCTTCTCGCGCCAAGAGCGCCAAGCACGCAAA